>QHRI01000390.1:1470-3243 GCA_003221375.1 Verrucomicrobiota bacterium | reverse complement strand
CTCGGCAGTCGGCACAATTTTCTTCACGCTGGCCCTAAAGTACGGGAATCCGACCGTGGTGAATGTCGTTCTGAACATCCAGCCTGTTATATCAACTGTTGGGGCGTTTCTGCTTTTTGGCGACCTGCTTGCCCATCGCTTCTTCCTTTACGCCGCCATCGCAATCATCGCAGGTGTCTTCGTTTCCGTCTCGCATCCGACCATGATTGGCGTCTCCTTCGAACGCGCCGGCCTGAACCTTGGCTCAGGGTACGCGCTGATCTGCGCGCTTTTCTGGGGACTATCTACTGTGGCCGGCCGCGGTGTAATGATCGGCATGTCGCTTCGGCTTGCCTCGAGCATGCGCATCGTCATCGGCCTTGTATGCATGACGGTAATCCTTCTGGGCTACGGTAAATTTCACGGTGCAGCCCTTTGGCCAGCAACGGCGCAAGCACAGCCTGTTAAAGCAATCGTCTTATTGTTTCTCCTGGCGTCGGTCTCGGGCGGAATCCCGCTCTTAATTTATTTTCAAGGCTTGCATCTCACGCGCGCATCAATAGCCGGCTATTTCGAAATGATGCAAACACTCGCGGCGGTGTGCATCACATGGGGGATCTTCCACGCGACGCTTCACGCGCACCAGGTAATCGCTGCGATCGCGCTGATCGCAGCGGTGGCAATGGTGCATCATGTGCAACAACAAATCGAGCGTTCGCTTCCGGCGGGCCGAGAATGATGCGACAACGCGCGAAAGCTGTTACGAAATACCAGGAAGAATTACTAATTCTGGTGGGATTATCCAGTAATCAGTCTTACTTCCGTTGTATTTTAGGAGGCGTCGTTTTGCTACCGGATAATCATCGTGGATTAGCCAATACAAATCTTCCACGACGGGTCTCTCAAGAAAGAGACGATGTTTTCTAAGAAAGTCCTTTTTCGGGAAGAAAGAAACATCGACTAGATCAATCTTCCCGGGGAACTGTTTTTCGCGTCGGCGTCGATCCGCTTGACGCGCTCAGCCGTCGTCAGCTGCCAGGCTAGATGGTGCTTGCTCCCTTTGATTCTCTCTCGTCCGCGGGTTTCTCAGGGAATTCGAAACCAATTTTTCCGTCTTCCAATTTCAAATGTGCGGCGAACGGTCGTCCTCGCTTCGAGATGAAACCGTCGATGAGATCGGTTTTTCCCGTCGTTAGTAACTTCTCGGCCTGCTCCCTCGGGATATCCTTACCGAGGATTGTTTTGCTTAGCTTGAATTTGCATGGCTTTCGGTCAGCCTGCGAATGCTCACAGATGTAGCTCTTCTCAGTTTCGAAAATCTTTCCGCCGCACGCTGGACATTCTCCAATCTGCTCGTGCCCTGTGAAGTCGATTTTAGAGACCGGTTCCCTGGCTTTTCGTTCTTTTTTTGCCTTTGGCTCGCGCTTTTCGAATTCGAAACCGACGTCTTTCTTATCGGTGACGACTAGGAATGCTTTGAACGGTCTGCCCTTACGAGAAATAAAGCGCGGGAGCAAATCCGTTTTCCTGGTATTAAGGAGCTTTTTCATCTGCTCAGGCTCCACCGGCTGCTGCAAGATGACTTTGCCGGCTCGAAAGTCGCAGGCTTTGTTCGGACCAACGGAATTTTCGCAGATGTAGCTCATCCCCAACTCGAACACGCGTCCGCCACACTTTGGACACTGGCCGAGCGATTCCTTCCCTGAGAAATCTACCGGCTGGCTGGCTCCGTTCTCCTGACCATTGGGTCCGAAATCGAATTCAGCCTTAAAGTCGTCGCTTAGCTTGAGGACC
>QHRI01000390.1:0-1432 GCA_003221375.1 Verrucomicrobiota bacterium | reverse complement strand
CGTTTGTGCAGGTGAAACTTTTGAATCGCTCGACGATGGACGAACCGCACTTTGGACACGTGCCGAACGGTTCGCTGTCTGGCATATGTTCATCGGGATGAAAATGCTTCGCCTTGCCGACAATTTCTTCGGTTAAATGGCGGATGTCGCGCATGAACGCGTCGCGCGTGAGCTTGCGATGCTCAATTTCGCGCAAACGAAATTCCCATTCGCCGGTGAGCTCCGGGCTAGTCAGCTCCGGTACTGCACTTTTTAAAAGGGTGATCGTCTGGATGGCTTTCGCTGTTGGTTGCAGCTCTTTTCCTTGTCGGGTGAGGTAGTGTGCTGAAATCAACGTTTCGATGATGGATGCGCGAGTGGCAGGTGTTCCCAAGCCTTTCTCTTTCATTGCGTCGCGCAGTTCCTCGTCATCGACAAGTTTTCCGGCACCTTCCATCGCGCTAAGGACGGTCGCTTCGCTGTAGCGAGCGGGTGGCTTTGTCTGATCGGTCTTGATGTCGATGCCGATTGTCGCGACACGCTCGCCTTGATTCACTGGTGGAAGGTTTTCTTCCGGCTTTTCACTGGCGGCTTCGCGGCCATAAACTTCCAGCCATCCAGGTGCGACTAGAATTTTTCCTTCCGTCTTGAACGGTTCGCCTTCCACCCGCGTGATCCGAGTTGTGTTTTCGTATTGAGCAGGCGGAAAGAATACGGCCACGAAGCGTTTCGCCACGAGATCGAAAACCCTGCGTTCGTAATCGTCGAGCGAACCCGAGGCGGCGCCGGTCGGAATAATCGCAAAATGATCACCAACTTTTGCGTTGTTGAAGATACGTTTGTTGGGCTTGACCCAATTGTTATCGAGCACTTTGCGCGCGAATCGATCATCGATTTTTCCCAGGGTCGATTTTACCGTTGAGAGATAATCCTCCGGCAATGCGCGTGAGTCTGTGCGGGGATAGGTGATGGCTTTGTGCTTCTCGTAAAGGGCCTGCGCGATTTGCAGTGTGCGTTTCGCCGAGAAACCAAAGCGATTGTTCGCTTCCCGCTGCAAGGTTGTGAGGTCATACAATTGCGGCGCGACCTGTGTCGTCGGCTTCTTCTCTTCCAGCTCGACGATTCCATCTTTGCCACTGCATTTGCGTTGAATGGCGTCTGCGATTTCGCGATGCCACAGTCGCGGCGCAATACGGTGCTCATCCCAAAGTGAGCCTTTTGCAGAGTCAAGCTGCTGTTCGGCATCGTGCAAATTCAACTGCAAGCGATCCAGCAGTCTTTGTGTTCGTTCGATTTCGGGCTGGTCTTTCTTGAACGCTTCATCGAACCATCGCCCCGAGTATTCGCCTGCTGCGGCGTGAAATGTACCAATGATCTCATGTAGCTCACGCGGTTTGAACTCCTGAATCCTTCTCTCGCGATCCACGATGATTGTCAGCGTTGGAGTCTGCAC
>QHRI01000408.1 GCA_003221375.1 Verrucomicrobiota bacterium | reverse complement strand
GCGAGTCGCAAGGGATTGAATCGGAACACGTCATTTCGTCGGCCCCGATGCGAGAGCTCGTCTGCGGATTGTCACCCAGCGTCAGCGAGTGAACAAAGCGCGCTGCCGAAAGTCTTAAATATCGCGATTTCATCACAGTGATGTTGATCCTGAAAGATCGACAAATGTTTGATGACAACTGGATCTACATTCACGACCCGAGCGTTAAAGTTGGCCGTGTCCAAAACTTCCGCTCCTGGTCGCCGGAGATGGTGCCCGAAGCAGACAAAGTTTGTTACGGTCTCGAATATTTCTGCTTCGAACACGATGGACTGTGGGATTCGAGCGATAATGATTTAATTGAATTGGCGAAGCGCGAGCTAGTTCAAATCGGATTGGCGAGGGAGGGGGACTTTGTCGACGGCTGCGTAGTCCGCCAGAAGAAAGCTTATCCGGTTTATGACGACGATTACGCACGGCACGTCGCCACGATCCGTCAGGAACTGGACAGCCGTTACCCGAACCTGCACCTCGTCGGCCGCAATGGCATGCACAAATACAACAATCAGGACCACGCGATGATGACTGCAATGTTGTGCGTGGAAAATATTCTCGCGGACACGAAGCTTTACGATCTCTGGCAGGTCAACAGCGACGCCGAATACCACGAAGCCGGTCCTGCGGCTGAAGAAGCCACAGGCCCGGGATTAAGGCTTGTCCCGACACGCGTTGTCGCCGCTCCCGAGCTCGCACCCGAAGCGTAGCGCTCATTTCGCGTGCCGGCGAACGCGTTCCCACCATCGCGAACTTCCTTCGTGTAGGCCTTCCAAGCCAAGCGACGCCGACTGAAAAAGTGTTTCGGCTCGACGCCGAAACCAACACGCGAGGCGAGTGTGCTACCCGTTCTGGAATTCTTCGACCGGTGGACACGAGCAGAACAAGTTCCGGTCGCCGTAAACGTTGTCGATCCTCGCGACGGCTGGCCAGAATTTATGTTCGCGAGTCCAAGGCGCGGGAAAAGTTGCCTGCTCGCGCGTGTACGGGCGGTCCCAGTTTCCCGAAGCCATTTGCCGCGCGGTATGCGGCGCGTTCTTGAGCAAGTTGTTTTGTCGATCCTGTTTCCCGTCGGCGATGGCTTTCATCTCTGCGTGGATCGAGACCATCGCGTCGCAAAAACGATCGAGTTCGTGTTTTGGTTCACTCTCGGTAGGCTCGATCATCATTGTCCCCGCGACTGGCCAGGAGACCGTTGGCGCGTGAAAGCCGTAATCCATCAATCGTTTTGCGACATCTTCCACTTCGATGCCTACGCTCTTCCACTGGCGAAGGTCGACGATGCATTCATGTGCAACGAGTCCGCGTTTGCCTTTGAAAAGTACGGGAAAATAAGGATCGAGCCGTTTGGCAATGTAATTGGCGTTCAGGATCGCGATCTCACTTGCGCGTTTCAATCCCGCGGCGCCCATCATGCGGACGTACATCCACGTAATCGTTAGAATACTGGCGCTGCCATAAGGCGCGGCAGAAACGTTGCCGCCTTTCCCTCCTCCGTGACGGTAGTCGGAGCTGCCCCCCATGGGTAGGCGCTTTCCACGTTCTCCTTCACCAAACAGGACCCGGCCGCTCTCAGAATCGAGAATGAATTTTCGCGGAAGATATGGCGCGAGATGCTTCGCCACACCAATCGGCCCGATACCCGGGCCGCCGCCGCCGTGCGGAATGCAGAATGTTTTATGTAAATTTAAATGACAAACATCGGCGCCATAGTCTCCGGGTCGGCAAAGGCCGACCTGAGCATTCATGTTTGCGCCGTCCATGTAAACCTGGCCACCATGGGCGTGCACAATGTCGCAGATTTCGCGAATCGTAGGTTCAAAGACGCCATGCGTTGAGGGGTAGGTCACCATCAGCGCGGCGAGATCGCGGGCATGCTCCTCGGCTTTGGCGCGCAAATCG
>QHRI01000407.1 GCA_003221375.1 Verrucomicrobiota bacterium | reverse complement strand
AGAGAAAGAAACTTCCCGCGCTGGCCCGGCAACTGCACGGTCCCCGCAACCTTTTGTCCGGGGCGCAAATGATGTTGCTCGATGAGTGAGCGGGCAACGCAAACATCCTCGGGGACAGGCAGAAAGTTCAGTCTCGGCCAGCGCAGCATGGCAAAGGAATCACCCACCTGGTCGAGAAAGCCTTCCGCGGTGACAGTAGAGCCACTGGCTAACGCCGCCCGGATGATATCGAGAATCTGCTGATGACGCGAACGCGCAGGGTGTAGATATACATCCAAGTCGCGCGCCAATGTCTCCAGCTCCTCAGCCGAAGACTCTTGCAGTTCGTTTAAGTCAAGCGCGAGGTCCGTCTTTAATTCGCCACTGGGCGAATCCGCCGGGGCGGACTTGCGCTCCTCATTGGAGCGCGCCGTGGAAGATAGTGGAGCCTTCGCTGCACCCTGGCTGTGTGCGGACGAAACGTCTGCCTCTATCGTTTCCGTCTGCGACGTCGAGATTTTTAGCTTTTCGCCCATGACTGCTCCTGCCAAAGCGCGACAAGCTCCCTCGTTTGCTCCATGAGTGTCGCGCGCTCGCCGTTATTCCAAACGACATGATCCGCGCGTTTGATTTTCTCTTCGAGTGCCATTTGTGAGTTAATCATTTGTTCGGCTTCAGAGCCTTTCAAAAGTTTTCGCTGTGCCAGCCGGTCTAACTGCACCTTATGCGAACAGGCAACCACGACGACTCGCTCGCACAACGTTTCACCACCCGTTTCATAAAGAAGTGGAATATCAGCAAAGAATAAATCAGGAGAATTACGATGCCTTTCTGCCTGCGCCATCCACTGGCGTCGAATTCTAGGGTGAAGAATTTGTTCGAGCGCGCGCCTCTTGGTCGCGTTGTTAAATACTATCGCTCGAAGTTTCGCTCGGTTCAAGTCTCCGGTCGCCGAAAAGACTCCACTGCCAAACTGGCCGAGGATTTCCTTTTTCACCTCTGGAAGTTCGGCGAGTGAACGAGCTGCTAGATCGGCATCAAAAAATTTTGCTGCCGGCAGAATTTCCCGCAGGCAATCGCAGAAGGTGCTTTTGCCGGTGGAGATTCCGCCCGTGATCCCGATCGCAGGCATTCGCAAGGCTCACCGCGGAGTGATGCCTTCGGCAAGATCAACGTGAAACGTCTGTTTCATCTTCGTTGTGCCAAAGGTTAACTCCGCCGTGTAATCTCCGGCCGGGAGAAGCCGCTTGGGATCGTCTCCGCCGTATTCAGCAATCACGTCCTTGCTCGGCCGCAAGTCCCAGCTCAACCGAGTAAAACCCGGTGTGCCCGGCGCTTTTAGTTTTGGCCGCGATAAATTCCCTTTCCGTTCGAATCAACAAATCCCGGTTGAAGATAAGCGCCGCTTACCGGGCGCACGCTAAACAATTGAGCCTGCTTGGACGCCATCTCTGGCGTGAATTCGCGAAACGGGATGGTGTCGTCAAGGATGGCGATACTGCGACCGTGCGTTGCGATAACAAGATCGGAGGTACGCGGATGAATCTGGATGTCATCCACTCGGACCGAAGGAACATCGCCAATGCGCACCCAGTGTGCGCCTTGATCGAAAGAAGCGAACACTCCGAAGTGGGTTCCCGCGTAAAGCAATTTCGGATTCACCGGATCCTCGCGGATCAGTTCAACAGGATCGCCTTGCGGAAGATCGCCGGTGATAGATTGCCATGTTTTTCCCAGATCAGCGGTGCGCAAAATCATGGGGCTATCAGTACCCGAGCGATACGCATTGATCGCAACGTACCCCACGTTCGCATCGATATTGGACGGCTCAATGCGCACAATCCATTGACCGCGCGCCGGCTCCGGCAAATTGCTGGTTAATTCGGTCCATTTGCCACCGTCATTTTCTGTGATCCAGAGCCGTCCATCGTCCGTCCCCGCCCACAAAAGACCGGCGCGCTTCGGCGATTCAGCAAGCGAAAAGACAACGCCATAATTTTCCGCGCCACTGCCGGTAGCATTTGTTTTGGTCGGATCATTATAGGTAAGATCAGGACTGATCACCGAGTATTTTTCCATCCGGTCGGTGAGTTTGAAGACACAGTTGCCGCCGAGGTAAATCATGCCCGGTTTATGTCGACTCATGATCATGGGCGAATTCCAATGGAAGCGATAACGCGGCTGTCCTTCCGCCGGCTCGGGACGCAAACGGCGTATCTCGCCATTTAGCAAATTGATCCGATGGACTTCACCCCCCTGACTTTCGGCATAAAACGTGTCGCGATCGGTTGGATCGAACAGGACGTAAAAGCCGTCGCCGCCAGCTAACGCAGTCCAATCGAAGTTGCGAATGCCCTCCTTACTCTGCACTCCACTCGGGCCTACCCAGTTTTCATTGTCCTGGAGGCCGCCTGCAATTCGGAAATACGGTTTCGTGTCGTCGAGCGAAATCCGATAATATTCCCCCGACGGAATCTTGTTCAGATGGTCCCAGTTCTTGCCGCCGGCAAAACTCTGATACACACCGCCATCCGTCCCAAGCAGCAAACGCTGGCAAACTTGCGGTTTCGGCGGCTTGTTTTTGTCTTCCGGTTTCGGCGGCTTCGGCGGTGGCACGGTGCCGGGCTGAATTGCGAGCGCGTGACAATCCGGATGAACTTTCTCGCTTAGATCTTCGCGGAAATTTTTGCCGCCATCATCAGATACCAACAGCGCGAAACCTAAAATATAAACGCGCTGATCGTTTGCAGGATCGATGCGGATCTGGCTGAAATAAAACGGACGCGGATCCATCGCGCTCACGCGCATCCATTTTTCTCCTCCGTCATCAGATCGAAAAACGCCACCCGTCTTGCTGCGAAGATCATCCAGTCTGCCAAATCCTCCCTCGTAACTTTGTACCACGGCCATGACCACCCTGGGGTTACCAGCGCTGATCGCCAACCCGATGCGACCGGTTTGAGCCGACAAGCCTCCGCCGAGCTTCTTCCACGTCGCGCCACCATCAGTGCTTTTAAAAATTCCGCCGACGTCTTCGCCACTCGTCACGCTGGGACCTGAGCCGCTTTCAAAATCAGTTTCCAAGTTTTGCCTGCATCAGTCGTTTTGAATAACCCGCGCTCACCGCCGTCCGACCACAAATTGCCCATCGCAGCCACGTACGCGACGTCCGGTTTTTTTGGATCGACAACGATCCGCGCGATGGTGCGGCTGTTTTTCAGCCCGACGTTTTGCCACTTCTCGCCGCCATCAGTGGATCGATAAACGCCGTCGCCCCAGTCCGACGAATTTCGATCGTTGGCCTCACCGGTTCCGACCCAGATCACGTCCGAATCGGACGGCGCAACAGCGAGCGCACCAATCGACAGCATGGGTTGTTTATCGAAAATTGGTTCAAAACTAACGCCGTTATCGTTCGTCTTGAAAACGCCGCCGTGTCCAAGTCCAACGTAGAAAACGAATGGATTATGCGGATCAATCGCAATATCCGAGACGCGACCGCCCATCACTGCCGGTCCAATCGAGCGCGCTTTTAGATTCTTGAACAGGACATCGGTCAACTGGGGCGGGGTCGCCGAAGAAGTCGGTGTTGCAGACGAAGACGCGGTCGCGGTGGGCGACGCGACGGCGCTCGGCACACGGCCAGGTTGCGTTTCCTCTTGTGCGGGCAAGACCGGGACCGCGCAAATCGAAAAAAGCAAAACGCAGCAGTATGAGAGTCGACTAGTCATGAGGAGGCTACCATCGCGTTCTACGGCTGCAGGGCAAGCGCTGCGGTCACTGATTCCACGAGTGACTGCCAAGCGCCCGCGCTATAATCGCGTATCATAAGTCTCATGGCTTTGCCACACGCCGAATCGTTGTAACCTTGTAACTGTTTTAACCTATTTATGACGCAGCAGGTTTTGGCAGGAAAAATTGGTCTCGTCTTTGGTGTGGCAAACAAGCGCAGCATTGCGTGGGCGATCGCAAAAGCCTGGGCCGCAGCGGGCGCCCGTTTGATTTTCAATTATCAAGGCGAGCGACTAAAAGAAAACGTCGAGGAACTCGTCGGCGAGTTTGGAGAAAGCACTCCCTTGTTTTCCTGCGACGTTTCAAGCGACGATGAAATCAAAGCATTCTTCGAAAATGTGCGGGGTCAGACCCAGCGCGTCGATTTAATGCTTCATTCGCTTGCATTCGCTCCGAGGGAAGCGTTGGAAGGCGATTTTGTAAGCACGACACGCGAAGCGTTCCGCATGGCACAGGATATCAGCGCATACTCACTCGTAGCGCTCGCGCGCGAAGCGACACCCTTGATGACAAATGGCGGCAGCATCGTGGCGATGACCTATTACGGAGCAGAAAAGGTCGTGCCTCACTACAATGTAATGGGGGTGGCCAAGGCCAGCCTCGAAGCAAGCACGCGGTATCTTGCCTACGACCTCGGCCCGAAAAAAATCCGGGTAAACTGCCTTTCTGCCGGACCGGTTCAGACTCTGGCCGCGCGTGGCATCAGTGGGTTCACCTCGATGTTGAAGCATTATCAGGAACGCGCACCATTGAAACGCAGTTGCGATCCGGCCGAGTTAGGCGCCACCGGAGTTTTTCTCGCCAGTGACGGAGCCGCGGCGATAACCGGCCAGGTCATCTATGTCGATGGCGGGTATCAAATAATGGGAATGTGATTCTCATCACGCTCCTGATCGTGCTCGTGCTCGTAATCGAACAACAATCCGTCGAGGACGATCGCGAGCATGAGCATGAGAAGCATTGACAGATGATTGCGCGGATCTGGCATGGCTGGACGAAGCGATCGGACGCGAAGACGTACGAGAACATGCTGCGCGATGAAATTTTCCCGAGCATCGCTGCGCGAAACATCAAAGGCTACCGCGGCGCAAGATTGTTCATGCGCGAAGATGCCGATGAAATGGAATTCGTCACACTGCTTCGATTCGATTCAATGGATGGTGTAAAAGAATTTGCCGGCTCCGATGAGAGCAAGCCAGTGATTTTTCCGGGAGTCGAAAAACTTATTACACGAATGGAGCCGGCGCAGCATTATCGCATCGCGATTGCGAGAGAACTGTAGGGCGGGCGCATCGCCTGCCGTCGCCCCGATTGGCAAGCGGAGCGCTTGCCCTATAACTCCGGCGCGCCACGTTAGCCCGTATGGAAATCGCTTCG
>QHRI01000406.1 GCA_003221375.1 Verrucomicrobiota bacterium | reverse complement strand
TCACTGCCCGGCTCACGAACGGACTGCCGCGCAAGGTGAAACGCCATGGATAATGCGCAGAACGCGTGATACCGATTCGCTTGTCGGCTACCACATCCGCAGACGTTCTTTTATTGAGGGTGAAGCAGTATCGCGGGTCGGAGCACAGGTCCATTTCATGATGACGATTGGTAATGTTTAGCGCCTGCGTCAGCTTGCCAGGTCCCGAGCAAAGCCGTTTCACGTCGTTGAGTCCGCGACGTTTCTTCATTTGTTCGATCCCTCTCTTCGGCTCCAGCGCGCGAATCAGGACGAAACCATTCTCATTGCCTTTCACCAGTACGTTTCACCGGCGTTGTTTCGCTCGATAAAGCTGCGCGCGCTCGGCCGTGTAAACGTATGCGCGGCCTCGTCGTTGATTGCTGCGTACGCTTCCACCTCGACGACGATCCCCGAGCACTCACCCCAGATTAGTTCTGTGCCGATCAACTCGCGCGCACAAGTGAGCGGGTCACGTTCGAAGAAAGACGCACGCACAATCTTGTTCACCACCGCGACGCTCCTTACTTGATGGATCGGTGTTCCTTCAGTATTTCGATCGTTTTGTCGATTGGCAGTCCCTCGACCGTGTGCCCATTCCCGCTCATTGTCGTCGCTCGAAAGATCGAGTTGTAGATGGCTTCTTCGGTCGCTTCGATCACAGCTAGAAACAACGGCGACATCGCATCGTTGCTCAGTAGTTCGACATGTCGAGTGGGCGACTTCTCAGACGTATGAATCCGCAACTGTGGCGCGGTCGAGAACGCGATTGCATAATCCCCACTGCCATTCGAGGCGGCGCTTCCAGTGCGGGCCATACCCAGCCATGCCCGAGCGGCGAGACGCTTAAGGTTCCGTGCATCGATGCGCGCATCAGTCGCGATGACGATCATGCACGACCCGTCTGCCTTGTCTTTCCCGCTGCCTTGCTGCAATTCCTTGTGCAGATAGTACTGACCTAGTTCCTGGCCAATGGGAGCGCCAGCGATCGAGAGGACGCCTCCAAAATTCGTCTGCACCAGAACCCCGATCGTGTATCCGCCAAGATTCTGAGGCAGCTTTCGCGAAGAAGTTCCGATTCCCCCCTTCCAGCCAAACGCAACAATCCCGGTACCAGCTCCGACGTTTCCCTCTTCAACTGGGCCGCTCTTCGCTTTCTTGATGGCAGTGAACACGTCGTCCGGTGTGATGTGACGCCCTCGAATATCGTTTAGGTATCCGTCATTGGTTTCGCCGACTACGGGATTAACTGAGAGAACGTCCTCGTTTCCCGGCAAACTCAGAATGTAGGTCGTCACGGCGTCTGCGACTTGTGGCACACTCTCCGTGTTTGTCAGCACGATCGGTGTTTCAATCTCACCCATTTCATCGATCTGCGTAGAGCCAGTCAGCTTTCCAAAACCGTTTTCAACGAAAATCGCGCCAGGCACCTTGTCGCGGTAGAGATTAGCTGAATGTGGCAGAATGGCTGTCACACCGGTACGGACGTTGTCTCCAGAAATAATTGTCCTATGGCCAACTTCGACTCCGGCAACATCCGTGATCGCATTGAGCGCGCCAGTCGGCAGAATGCCAACTTTCAGTGCCAAATCCGAAGCGCGAGGTCGTGTATTCGAAGTCGCGCTCTGAGCACAAACTGACGAGGCGAGCAACCAAGAAGCAGTTAGACCGATAAATATATGAACCATCGGAAAAACTCAAAAACTGATCAATTAAAACTGCAAAGCACGCATGGGCTTAAAAGATGCGCGCGAACAATCTTATCACTGTCCTCCAGCCCGCCTCATCCGCTGGCTCTGTGAGTAGGCTTAGCTCTGCGGCTCTGCCGCCGACTGCGTCTTATAGTAAACGTGAAGCGTGACTTTGCTGTCGACAGGTATGCCGTTCCGGAATGCCGGAATGAATTTCGCGCCATTGAAATCGGACAAAGCTGCCTCGCCGAGATTCAGAAAGGGCGGCTCCTCGGAAACAACCTGCAAATTTTTCAGATTGCCAGTAGCATCGACCTCGACCTCGAGCTCAACAACACCAGTCAGGGCGACGGTCGTCGGTGTTTCAGGGGTATGTGTCCCCGTGAACTTCGAGTCCGGACCGACGAACGGCTGGGGATCGATGAAATCAGTTTCCTTGTCCACTTCTTGCAATTGCTGATTGGCAAAAATGCGTAGCCGCGGTTTGCCATTGACGACGGCGAACTTCACAGTGCCGTAGAAAACGGTAAGCACCGGTTGATGATTATGAATCGCGGGAATGAACTTCGCAGCG
>QHRI01000405.1 GCA_003221375.1 Verrucomicrobiota bacterium | reverse complement strand
TGCTGCTGGTCGCGTTGTTTCGAGCGCCCGAAGGCTACGAAGACGAGAATGGTTTCCATATTAGCGTGGCAGCCGTTGGCGCTCCGCGTATGTTCGCGGTGTCCGGTTTTCCCAGCTAACGCCAATTTGGCAAGCGAAGGACTCCGACTCTAACGCAGCCCTCACTTTCTGTCCGCGGGACCGGCTCCATTCTCTCCCGGCGCGCGATCGAGTCCGCGCCGCTTTAGCAACGGCTCCACATAAGGATCGCGTCCCACAAAATCCTTAAACAACCCCAGGGCGTCAGCAGATCCGCCGCGTGAGAGTAACATGGCGCGAAAGCGGTCACCGTTCTCGCGCTTCAATCCGCCGTGTTCCTTGAACCATTCGACTGTGTCGGCGTCGAGCACTTCGCTCCAGATATAGGAGTAATAACCGGCCGAGTAACCGCCGGCGAACGCATGTGAAAAATAAAAGCTGCGATATCGCGGGGGCACCGCCGCAAAATCGACGCCGGCCTTGTGCAACGCCTTCGCTTCAAACGCGACCGCGTCTTGCGGAATATCAGACGGATTCAGTTGGTGCCACGCCTGGTCGAGAAGCGATGCCGACAGGTATTCCGTTGTTTTATAACCCTGATTGAATTTTTCGGCAGCTATCACCTTGCCGAGCAATGCCTGCGGAATCGGTTCGCCCGTCTTGTAATGTTTCGCGTAGTTCTTGAGCACCTCCGGCCATGTCGCCCACATTTCGTTCACCTGCGACGGGTATTCGACGAAGTCGCGTGGCACGCTTGTTCCACTGAAACGCGGATATTTTACGTTCGAAAACATTCCGTGCAGCGCGTGGCCGAACTCATGGAAAGCGGTGCGCACTTCGTCGTGCGTCAGCAACGTCGGTTCCCCGGGCGGCGGTTTCGGAATATTGAGATGATTGGCAACGACCGGCTTAGTGCCGAACAGATCGCTTTGCTGCACGTAGGCGTTCATCCATGCGCCTCCGCGTTTCGATGGACGCGCGTAGTAGTCGCCCAGGAACAACGCCAGCGGTTTGCCGTCGCGATCGTAAACTTCGAATACGCGCACATCCGGCTGATAAACGGGAATGTCATGACGCTCCTTTAAGGTCAGACCGTATTCCTTGTTCGCCGCGAAGAACACGCCGTCGAGAATGACGTGATTCAGCTCGTAGTATGGGCGCAGCTCCGATTCGTCGAACGCATAACGCGCCTTGCGAACTTTCTCCGAATAATAAGGCCAGTCCCATGACGCGATCTCGAAGCCGCCTTTTTCCTGGTCGACAATCTTTTGCATGTCGGCGGCTTCGCTTTTTGCATTCGCGACGGCGGGCGGCGCAAGGTCGCTAAGGAGCTTGTTTACGGTAGGAACATCGTGAGCGGTCTGGTCTTCGAGCTGATACGCAGCCCAATTCGCGTAGCCGAGCAGCTTCGCTTTCTCGGCTCGCAACTGCGCTGTTCGCATCACGACGTTGCGCGTGTCGAACTCGCCGCCGTGGCTATTGCGGGCGAGAGAGGTTTGCATGATGCGTTCGCGCAACTGCCGGTTTTGTAACGACCCAAGCAGTGGCTGTCCGGTCGTATTCTGCATTTGAATGACGAATTTTCCTTCCTTGTGCTCCGCTTTTGCAGCCGAGGTAATGCGTTCTTCTCCTTTAAAACATCTTGTTCGAATTGGGTCTGCAACGTTGCGAGCTCGGCATTGATTTTCTTGAGCTTTTCCTTGTCCACATCGGAGAGCTTCGCGCCCGCCCGCACGAAATCCTTGTAATAGCGCTCGAGCAGATAAGCCGATTCCGAATCAAGTCCGAGGTTGTCGCGGTTGTCATAAACCTCCTGAATACGTGCGAACAATTTGCCATTGAGATGAATTGCGTCACGGTGCGCGGAGAGCTTCGGCGCCATTTCCTTTTCGATTTTCTGCATCTCAGGATTCGTGTTGCATGCGTTCAGATTTTCAAACGTGCGTTCGGCGCGATCGAGCAAGCGACCGGTGCGTTCCAGTGCGACAATGGTGTTGTCGAAGGTTGGCTTTTCAGAATTGTTCGCCACCGGTTCGACTTCCTTGAGCTGCTGGCGCATGCCCTCCTCGATTGCCGGCGCGAAATGTTCGTCCTTGATCTTATCGAACGCCGGTACGTGATACGGCAGCAAGCTTTCGGTGAGCAATGGGTTATCTGCCATATCGGGATTTTGAACGGGTGACGTCTGGGCCATCACAGAGATAGCTGCGATGTGCGTCATTGCCACAATTACACTGACTGCCGAGTCAGTAGTTATCGAGTTTAGCAGCGAACAGAAACGAACATGCATGGCTTGGAGTTTCCGCGCGCTCGCGCTGCCAGGCAATAGCGATTACGATCGCGCACAGAAATTGGCCCTGGCGTGCGTGGCCAAAGAATATCCAAACAAGATCAGTCATGTGTTGAATAGCGATGCCGATGTGGCGCCGCCGCGCAAACTTACGCCGACATTTTACGGATGTTATGACTGGCATTCGTCAGTCCACGGACATTGGCTGCTCGTGAGGCTGCTGCGCACATTTCCAAACGCATCGTTTGCTGGAGCGGCGCGCGAGGCGCTCCGCAAAAGTCTTACCGCGGAAAATTTGAAACAGGACGCTGCGTATCTTCGCGGGGAAGGCCGGACGACTTTCGAACGCCCTTACGGATTGGCGTGGCTGTTGCAATTGTGCGCCGAACTGCGCGAGTGGAACGACGATCAAGCGCCAGAGAGGTCAGCGAACCTGCGTCCACTCGAAGAAGCGGCAGTGGAACGATTGAAAACGTGGCTGCCGAAACTATCGCATCCGGTGCGAATCGGCGAGCATGATCAAACCGCGTTCGGACTTGGGCTGATGCTGGACTACGCGCGCTCAACCAAAAACGATTCTTTTGCCAGGCTGGTTGAGGAGTCGGCGAGAAAGTTCTTCCTCGCTGATAGAGATTGCCCGCTCAATTACGAACCTTCAGGCGAAGATTTTCTGTCGCCGTGTCTGGGTGAAGCAGACGTGATGCGCCGCGTGTTGCCGCAAACGGAATTCGCGAAATGGCTCAATGATTTCATGCCGCAGATTCCGACAACAGGAAACGGCGATTGGCTGAAACCAGTTGTCTCGCCCGATCCCAGCGATCCCAAGCTCGCGCATCTGGACGGACTAAATCTGAGCCGTGCCTGGATGCTGGAGGGAATTCTGTCAGCGCTGCCACAAGATGATCGGCGGAGGCCGGCGCTACAGACTGCGGCAGACGCGCATCGTCGCGCGGGCCTTGCCGCAGTCACTGGCGCGCATTACGAAGGCGGACATTGGCTCGGCAGTTTTGCGGTTTACCTCACCTCGCAGCGCGGGATCCAAAGAGAAGGAGCGACTGCCTCGCAGAATCACTGATTGGCCATCGACAACGCGAAGCGGTGTAGCCACGGCGCTGCGTCGCCGTGCCGGCGGACGACGGCGCTTGAACGCCTCGACACAGCGAGGCGGCTACAGTCTTAATCGGCCGCGACAGTCCGGTCAGGTTCGCGACGAGCTTTTCCTTCTGCTGGGTCCCACGCACGCTTCTGCCAGAATTCTCGCAGGTCGGATTGATTTCCGCGAAAAATGTTGCGTTCCGCCTTCTTAATATTGGCAACGCTTATCGGGTAAACAGATCGTGGTCGAGCGCCCCGCCCGTCGCCACAATATTGCCAAAGAGACCAGTAGCTCCATGGCGACGTTGCGCGTGGCTCGTTGTGATAATTTGCAATCCATAGCCAACAATTCCCCAAGACTTTTCTCTGCGCGTTAGTCACTTTCGGACTGTTCAAGGCTT
>QHRI01000237.1 GCA_003221375.1 Verrucomicrobiota bacterium | reverse complement strand
GCCCATCAATGCTGGAATCGTACCGAGCGCCGCGGCGTATCCGCTACTGAAACAAAGCGCAGCTTCGGTTCTCTTCCATTCCGCCAGCGCGCGCTCCAAGCGCACATGCGGAGACAAGTTTCCAGTGATCAACCGCGATGCTCCGGCGCCGACGCCAAATTCGTCGATCGCTGAAGTTGCTGCTTCGCGTAATCGAGGATCGTTTGCGAGACCGAGATAATCGTTTGAGGAAAAATTAATCAAGCGGCGACCGCCAATCTCGACTTCGGGTCCTTTCGCGTCGGTGATTTCGCGAAGATGTCGGTCCAACGAACGCGCACGTAGCGCCGCCAGGTCGTTTGCGAAGAGATTCTCCATCACGAGCGATTGAATTGCCGCGCGAGCCAATTGAAAATCACAAAATGAAGACGCGTTGCTTTGATCATATCGACTTACGTGTGAAAGACATGAAGCTGGCAGCAAAGTTTTATAGCAAATTTTTGCCGCAGCTTGGATTTGTTGAGGAAAGGCCGGGCAAAAAATATCATATGTTTTATTCCGTCGGAGGCGACAAACCGTCAGAATTCTTTGGTCTCACGCAAGACAAGAATCATAAGCCAAATCGTACGCGGATCGCTTTCTGGGCAGATACGCGAAAAGAAGTGGATCGGCTTGCGAAGTCGGTGCGTAAGGCGGGCGGTAAGGCGCTCGAAGGTCCGGAAATCTGTAGCGAGTACAGCGCAGGGTATTACGCGTTTTTCTTCGAGGATCCGGAGGGCAACAAACTCGAAATTTGTTGCCGGGAAAGACCGATTATTGCCCGCTAAATTGTAGAGATAGCTGTGACGACTGCGACTATGACGATTTTGCAGGCGGAACTCCTGCCGTTACAGTTGGGGAGAGTGACCAGCGCGAGAATGAACAAACTGGCGCACGACCCTGCAATATTGCACGGTCAGCGCCGGGTTCGCTATCTCAAGCTTATCGGACTTTTCAAAATCGCGAAGGGAGTGTTGCTCTTGGTCTTGGGCCTCTCGCTGGTTTTTCTCAACGCGCGGACCCGCTGGATGGATGCTTTGGCGAGTTGGACTGCAGACGAAATTTTGCTCGAGCACAGCAAGGCTGTTTCGTTTTTGCTGCATAAACTGCAAGCCATGCTGGCAGGCGGCACCCTGCGAGCCACAGGATTTTTGGCGCTTTTCTATACGGCAGTTCTTTTCACTGAAGGATTCGGCGTTTACATGCAACAACGCTGGGCGGAGTACCTCATGATTTTCGCGACGGGCGCGCTGATTCCGATCGAGTTACGTCATCTCTGGCATCGGCCCGGATTGGTAGGCGCGCTCATCTTGCTGGCCAACTGTTTTATCGTCTGGTTTCTGTACGCGGTACTTAAGCGGGACAGAGCCAAAGCGCACGTCACGCACGCGCGCGAACTGGTGAAGACACGTTAGTATCTATCCATTCATCAACGCGGTGCTGTAGCCATGGCGCTGTGTCGCCGTGCTGTACGGAGCAACAACATGAAAGCGCCTCGACACAGCGAGGCGGCTACCAATGTTTACAGCTCGGCGAAGAGATCGACGTACTGTTCGAGATAACGCGTCAGGAGAAAATTTTTCCGAACAGTATCGCGCGCCTTGCTCCCCATCTCATCGCGCAGTTTCTTGTCGGCGATCAGCTCCACCATTCGTTTGGCTGCTTCGTCGATTGACGAGACGAGGAAGACGTTCACGCCGTTTTCGATCTGGTAGCGAATCCCCCCGACGTTCCCGCCAATCACCGGCGTCCCTTTCCACATCGCTTCGGCCACCGTAAGTCCAAAACCTTCGCGTACCGATTTTTGCAGGACAACAGCTGCTCGGGTTTGCAAGGCATTCACTAGCGCTGTGTCGTCGCCGCTGGTCAGAATTAGGATTCGCTCGTTCCGGCAGGCGCAGAGCGAGTGGAAAATTTCTTCGCCCTCCGGATCGTCGGTTGCAAAATTGCCGAGCAACACTAACCGGGCATCGATTTGTTTGCTCGCCAGCTTGAATGCCTCCACGACCCCTTTGGGATCTTTCCACGGATCGAGCGCGAGACCTGAACGACGAGAGGTAAATCGACGGGAATCTCGTAGTGCGCCAGACGCTCGTCGATTTCTCGATCGCCCAGTCGACGGTTCTTGATCGCAAATGGATTGATCGCCGGCATCATCATCCGTGTTGGTGGCCTCATCTCCTGGACGAATTCTTTACAGCTCAGAATTACCGCGTCGTAATTGTCGACCCAGCGCCGTAGGTAATTCCATGTTTTTGCGTCTGGCCGGGAAAGGTCCAGATGACAGCGCCAAAGCCACGGACATGTTTTCTCGTAATGCTGGATTAACGGGAGCGGCTGCGGATCGTGCACAATGATGAAGTCATGATCGAGAAAGTTCCGAAGGCTGTTCTCGTAGATCACTTGCTCGAAGATTTCCTTTTTGATCTTGGAAAGATCAATTTCTGCACCCTGAAGAGCATTGTGCATTTTCTTCGTGATAGAGAAAAAATCGGGTCTGCCCTGAATCACGCGCCATTCGGTGCGCAGTCCGAGGCTGTTCATCAGCAGGGTGAGCGAAGAGATCGTCTCGGCCACGCCGCCGCCGTAATAGGTGGAATTGAAATTTGCGACGCGTAGCCCTTTGAGTTTGGCGGCCTTATCGCGAATTCGTTCTACGACTTCCGCTCCGACAAGTGGCTCATAATCGTCGATCTGAGTGATGCGATATTGGGCCATTGTGAATGATTCGTTTATCGGCGTCGACACGCTCGCAGGAAGCCCGAGGAGCGATTTAGTTTTGCGTCACGTAGAGCTTTGCTGGCGATGAAGACGCCTAAAATTGACGATAAATTGAGGTTGCAGGCGGACTTCGGGGAAACCGACGCGATCTGCGTCGAGGTCCTAAAAAATCCGGCTACCGAGGAAGGCCTTTTGCTCAAAATAATGGCGCGCGGCCAATTTGAACAAGGCCAACAAGTCTGGATAATCGATCGCGATGGATCAAAAGTCGGTGCCACGGTTGAAAACGTTCTTACGCAAACCGTCGACAGGGAAGTGACGCTCTCAACCGTTCTTCCGGCATAGCTTTAGCCGCTGTCGCTGGCCACGGCTGCGGGAGACTGCGACTCCGGCTTACAGGTCTCTGCTTTTCAGGATTCTGGTGCCAGCGCGTTTCATTTCATCAAGCGCGCGGTCGATATCACCAGACTCGAGATCGATTCCGCGGCAGCCGTCCAGAATGACGTGCGTGTTCAACCCGAGCTGGCGCGCATCAAGCGCGCTGTACTTGACGCAGTAATCCAGGGCAAGTCCGAGCAAATAAATGTCTTTGATTGATCGCTCCTCTAAATAATGGGCTAAACCAGTATGTCGGCGGTGGGCATTATCGAAAAATGTGCTGTAACTATCTATGAGCGGGTCGACGCCCTTGTGGAACACATGAGCGATCCGGCTGGTCTTGAATGAGGGGGCAAACTCAGCACCGCGCGTGTTTTGAACGCAATGCACCGGCCAAAGGATTTGTTCAATTCCGTCGAGAATAATGCGATCACCTGGCTTCTTGCCCTTATGATTTGCCGCGAAGCTGCCGTGATTGGGTGGATGCCAATCTTGCGTCGCAAGGATAAGAGCGAAGCGTCGCTGCAATTCATTGGCGAGGGGGATGACTTCGTCACTGTGCGGCACCGGTACCCCGCCGCCGGGTAAAAAATCATTCTGAAGATCAACGATGATCAGCGCCTTCATTGGATGTGCATTCATGATGTCATTCTGAGCGAAGCGAAGAATCTCGGATCAATTTTGGATCGGTCCCCAACGGAAATAGACCAGAGATGTTTCCCTTCGCTCAAGATGACAACGTCATTTTATCCGATGAGTTGTAGTTCACCCTAACTGCTCCTTGGCGCGCGCGATTAGCATAGATCTCAGCTCGTACAAAGATTCTTCGAGGCCGACCGGGTAAGCGTGTGGCTCATCCAACCTCATCACCTCGGGCGCCAGACGGCTGAGTTCGTGGCGTGTGCGCCTGCGCGAGGCGGTAAGGTCGGGCACCTGGTAGACCAGCTCACCCTTGCGGAAAATGGCCACAAGCAAGTCGGAATAGTCAGTCTTCGCAGGAATCTCTGTCGTCTTCTCGGTCTCGAGATCTACAATTGTACACGGTTCGACAGGAGCATGATCGATTTCGTAAATCGCGTCGGCGACGAATCTGCCGTCTGGCTGATGGAAGCGCCGCACCTGTAATCGCCCCGGCACCGACATTTTCGCGCATTCATCGGAAAGTTTCATGCGATACTGCCATTGACCGCCGGGGCTGCGTACTGCGCCTAGTTTATAAATACCGCCCAATGCCGCATCGGGTTTGCCGGTCGTCAGCTTCGTTCCCACGCCCCACATGTCGATCTTCGCGCCGCGCCGTTTCATATCCGCAATCGCGTATTCGTCCAGATCACCTGAGCAAACGATCTTCGCGTCGGTGAAGCCGGCCTGATCCAGTGCTCGACGCGCTTCGATGCTCAATGCAACGCGATCTCCAGAATCCAGCCGCACTCCGATCATTTCATATCCATTCTTGCACAGCTGTCTGGCTACCTCGATCGCATGGCGCACGCCCGCGAGTGAATTGTAGGTATCCACCAGGAAAACGCAGTTGTTCGGCACCGCTTTGGCGTATGCCTCAAACGCCTTGGTCTCACTCTCGAAAAACATAATCCAACTGTGCGCCTGCGTTCCGCTCACCGGTATTCCGAAGCGCTGACCGGCTTGCAAATTTGACGTGCCCGCGCAGCCGCCGACGCACGCCGCCCGCGCCGCAGTCAAACCGCCATCAACCCCCTGTGCCCGGCGTAAACCAAATTCGATCACTGGATCGTTTTCGGCGGCCAGACACACCCGTGCCGCTTTCGTGGCGATCAGACTTTCGAAATTCAAAATGTTGAGCAGCGCCGTCTCCAGGAGCTGACATTGGATAATTGGACCGTGCACTCGAATCAGCGGCTCGTTCGGGAAAACTAATGTTCCCTCGGGAATTGCATCGATCTCACAAGACAGTCGCAAGCCGCCCAGGTAATTGAGAAATCCTGCGCTAAATAACGGTTTGCCATCGTTCCCTCGCTGGGCCGCGAGATAATCAATTTCTGTTTCATCAAAATGGAACGCGCTTAGGAAATCGATCGCGGTCGTGAGCCCGCATGCGATGGTGAATTGGCCCACGAATGGATTTTCTCGAAATGTGACGTGGAATGCCGCCTCGTAATCACTCACTCTGGCATTCCAATAGCCGCATGCCATTGTGACCTCATAAAGGTCGGTCGTTAGGGCGGAAAAATTGCGCTGTGGAGGCTTCACAATGGACTGACAATTTAAACCGCCGGTCCGAGTTCGCGAGTTCCGGGTAGCGCACACGTCCCACGTGCTGGCGAGCGCGTCCTCGCGATCGCGGACTTTCCTTGTGAGTTCGAAACAGGTCGCGCTAGGAAACGCAAAGGAAGCCTGTTTCGGCGCGGCGCCGAAACCAACACGCGAGACGTGTGCGCTCCCCAGAGGCGACCGCTGCGACTTTGCGCAACGTTTCCCAGATGAGTGGCCATGAAGCGAAGATCAACACAGCCTGAACGCAGTTTTCCATTCCTGAGAGTCAATGAGCGGGAAGGCAAACCGAGAAAGCGTGGCCTGACAGAAATTCGCGGCCCGTACTATTCAGTCATCGGCCGGCGTTACCTGGAGGATTTGTTCGAAACGATGAGTGCTTACGTCGATTCGCTCAAGTTTGCCGGCGGCTCGTTCACTCTAATGCCAGAACGCGCAGTGCGAGACATTATCGAGCTTTGCCACAAATATGACGTGCTTGTTTCCACGGGCGGTTTCATTGAGCGCGTGCTCGTGCAAGGAGACGACGCCGTGCGGCAGTATATCGCCAAATGCGAAAAGCTCGGGTTCGATATCATCGAGATCTCGGCTGGGTTTATCTCGATTCCGACGGATGATTGGCTGCGGCTACTTGAATTAGTGCGCAAATCGGGATTGAAAGCGAAACCGGAAGTTGGGATTCAATTTGGCGCCGGCGGCGCGACTGCTCCTACAGAACTGAAGGCAGAGGGCACGCGCGATCCAAGCTGGGCGATCGCACAGGCGAGGCGATTTCTCGACGCTGGCGCCGACATCATCATGATCGAGAGCGAAGGCATCACTGAGAATGTCGATCCGTGGCGCACGGACGTTCCTGCAAACTTCATCGACGAAATCGGCATGGAAAAACTCATGTTTGAAGCAGCCGATCCTGACGTGTTCGAATGGTACATCAAAAATTACGGCGTCGACGTGAACTTGTTTGTCGATCACAGCCAAATCGTGCAACTGGAATGCCTGCGCGCCGGGATTTGGGGTACGAAGAGTTCGTGGGGCAGAGTAGTGACTTTTAAAGGCGTGCAAAAATAAAACGCGTGTCATCCTGAGCGAAGCGAAGCGGAGTCGAAGGATCCCGCGATAATAGCTTAAGGTTGCAACCCGGGATTCCTCGACTTCGCTCGGAATCACCTTCAACCGCCCGTTCCAATGTGCCTGACGAACCAATCGCTCGCGAGTTCAGCGACTTTCTCCAGAGTGCCCGGTTCCTCGAATAGATGAGTCGCGCCTGGAATAATCTCCAGTTTCACTTCACAGCGCATCCTATCGCGTGCCTGCTCGTTTAATTCGATGACGATATCATCGTTGCCGCCGACAATTAGCAGGGTCGGCGCCTGCACTTTTGGCAGCGCGTCACCTGCCAGATCTGGTCGCCCGCCGCGCGAAACCACGGCCCCTGCATCCAGCGGATTGTCCGCCGCCGCCACCAATGCCGCCGCTCCGCCTGTGCTGGAGCCGAAGTAACCAATCCCCAAATCACGCGTTTGCTCTTGCTCCTTTGCCCACTTTGTCGCGTGCACGAGGCGTTCTGCCAGCAAGTGGATGTCGAAGCGAAGCTCGCGAGTCTGCATGTCGATTGCTTCCTCCTTCTGCGTGAGCAGATCAAAAAGTAACGTGGCGAGGCCTGCGTCATTGAGTGTGCGCGCCACGAATTGATTTCGCGGGCTATGCCGGCTGCTACCGCTGCCATGCGCGAAAAGCACGAGTGCGGTTGCGCCTTTGGGAATATTCAAATTTCCCGCAAGTGCTGCACGCCCGGCGTCAATTTGGACTTCGCTCATGATCTCAGGGCTACGCAATCGGCGGCCTTTCGGTCTGCGGCGCGTCCGGCGGTCGCGCCCTACCAAATTTATCCTGGAGCATCACCTTCACACTTTAAACGGATAAGTCTCTGGCAGTTCGCCGGCGTCCCAGATGCTGGTTTGTTCCAATGGCTCAACCGCACGCGTTTCGTCAATGTGGATGATTGCATCGAACTGTTCCGGGAGGCGCGCATGAAAATAGTGGCTCAATCGTTCGCTCTCAGGGCGGTAAATTACGCCGATGGCGCGCTCGATCCGCCGTTGTTGCAGGAGGCCAGTCTGACCGGCACCTCGCAAATCGACCCAAAACCGAGATAGTCCAGTCTCATGAAACAACTCTTC
>QHRI01000392.1:1866-4772 GCA_003221375.1 Verrucomicrobiota bacterium | reverse complement strand
TCGCGTTCGACTCTGATTGCCGCGAAGGTATTTGCGGCACGTGCTCGCTCACGATTAACGGCGAACCACATGGACCCGATCATCCCGGCGCAGTGTGCGAGCTTTACATGAGAAAGTTTCGAGACGGCGCGACGATCACAGTCGAGCCTTTTCGCGTAGGATCGTTCCCGCTTGTGAAAGATCTGGTAGTCGATCGGCGCGCGCTGGATCGCATTGTCCAAGCCGGAGGATTCATTTCCGCGCGCGCGGGCTCCGCGCCCGAAGCGAACTCGACCCCAATTTCCAAGCACGACGCCGATCTGGCAATGGAAGCGGCAGCCTGTATCGGATGCGGCGCCTGCGCCGCGGCCTGTCCAAACGGATCGGCCATGCTTTTCACGGCTGCGAAAGTCTCGCATCTATCGCTCTTACCCCAGGGTCACCCGGAACGAGAAAGTCGTGTGCTGCGAATGGTCAACGTCATGGATGCAGAGGGATTCGGCAATTGCACCAATACGTATGAATGTGAGGCGGTTTGCCCGGCCGAGATCAGCGCGAGTTTTATTGCCAAACTGAATCGCGAATACGCACGAGCAGCAGCGCAGCGCAGCGCAGGCGAATAGAGTAGCTCCGTTGGTGCGCAGCGCGTTGTCTGGGAGGCACAGGCTGGCAGCCTGTGCTCCCCAGAGTCATGCGCGAATGACGCAATCTTGTAATGAATTCAACGCCATGCGATGAAATCGCAATGCCGAAAGCAAAAACAAAAGCGGCAACCGCAAACACATATGCTGTGCTCGGTTCTGACGAAGGAGAAGTTAAGCGCGTGGCCGCAGAGCTTGCCTCTAATCTGACGCCGGCAGCCGCTGGCGATTTCGGATTGGAAACGATCGATGGCGCTGCCGATAACGCCGATCAGGCCGAAGCGCGAGTGAAATCTACAATCGAGGCATTGCAAACGCTGCCCTTTTTCGGCAGCACAAAAGTGGTTTGGCTAAAGAACGTCAATTTTCTCGGCGACGATCAAAAAGCGCGCTCGGCTGCAGTGCAATCGGTCTTGGAAGAATTATCGGAGCTAATCGATAGCGGGTTCGGCCCGGGCATCACACTTTTGATGAGTGCGACTGACGTGGATAAACGCCGTTCCTTTTACAAAGCATTGCTCAAACGAGCCGAGGTGCAGGTGTTTGACCGGCTCGACTCCGGTCGGAGTGGATGGGAAGAAGAAGCACTTGAGATGGTTCAGCAGCGCGCAAAAAAAAGAAACCTCCAATTTGATGACGGTGCGCTTGATCTTTTTGTGTTGCTGACCGGTGGCGATACTCGACAGATCGATAACGAACTGGAGAAGATCGATACGTTTCTTGGAAAAGATCGTGGTGTAAATGCGGAACTCGTCCGCGAGTTAGTGCCGCTTTCGCGCGCCGGCGTCATTTTCGAATTGAGTAATGCTCTCGCAGCGCGCGATCTCCAACTGTCGTTGAAGCTCGTGCGGCGCTTATTGGATCAGGGCGAAAGCGCCATCGGCATTTTGCTCGTGGCCATTGTTCCTACCGTCCGCAATTTGCTACTCGCCAAAGACTTGATGGAACGATATCGCCTTCCACGGCCGCATTCGCCGTTCCAGTTCATTTCGGCGATCAACCGGCTGCCTGCTGAGGCAACGGATCATTTGCCGCGCAAAAAAGAAAGCAAATGTTCAACTGGTTACCACGCAGCTTGATCACGAACTGATCTTGACTGAAGTGGTGGTGAAGTTGCTGGCAAAAAGCTGATGCTGTAGCCGCCGACCTCTGGGCGGCGTGACGCGCGCCTGCTTAACAAATCAGCGCCGCGCTTCGCACAGCGAAGCGGCTACAAGCTAAGTCGCTTCCACCTGCCTCCGCGCAACTGGACCAATGTATGGGATGTCCCAGCGGACACCGGTAAAGGCTTTCACGGTGGCAATGATCCAAATCACGAGAAATGCAATGTGAACCAGCGCGGCGATGATTGCCCAGAAAAATACCAGAATGCCCCCGATGCCCGGAATCGCCCCGAACACGCCATGGACGATCATCGACACGATGTTGAAGAGAAACCATGCGCAACCAAAGATGATTGATTGCATCGCGTAAAAGCGCACGAAAGGATCGTGCTTTTCGAGGATATAAAAAATAATGCCGCCGATCAATGGAATGCAGGCGATGGCTGCGGCGACATTAGACGGTAAACCGGTCGATCCGGATTTTGCGGTCGTCCCGGGTTCGGGACCTGGCGGAGGCGGAGGTTGAGTGGGCACTTCGTCTGGCATGATCTACATACACAAACTGGAAAGTGTATTGTCAAGCAACTTCGTTGTTCATGGTTCTTTTTCGCTTTCGCTCCCCAGCCAGGCAAATATCATGGGCTTTCAAGCAAGGAGATCAATGCCCAGGAGTTCTCACTTTACGCGCGCTTTCACGTTGATCGAATTACTCGTTGTAATAGCGATCATCGCCATTCTCATCTCGATCGCCTACCCGGTTTACACGGGCATTCTGGAGCGTGGCAAAGCCACAAAAGATATGAACAACCTACGCCAGATCGGAATCGCCACACAGGCCTACATGAATGATAACGATGGCGTTCTCCCCGGCTCGGCAACAGTAAGCTGGATGTCGCAGCTGTACCCGAAATATCTTGCGTCATGGTATGCCCTAATATCTCCATTCGACAACGTAGTTGGTCCAAGAGTCGTTTCGGATAACAATGCGAATTCTGCAATCAGCTATGGGATAAACGGAACCGCAGGGGTGATCGGAATTCCTGCGGACAGAATTTCCAAACCGACGGTGTTTATAGTATTCGCTCCGGCTCAGGCAGCAGGAGCAACTGTGCGGTTCCCAGGAATCGCGAATACGACGAGTCCGGCGAACCTAGCGGCCAGCGCGAATATCACCGTCATCGGA
>QHRI01000392.1:0-1812 GCA_003221375.1 Verrucomicrobiota bacterium | reverse complement strand
GCGCGGCGTTCACCAACACTGCAATGACAGCGACGGACCCGGATGGGGCATCCCGTTGGACGCCCTAGACTATTCTTCAGCATCGTTGTGGAAATTCGCGCCGCATATCGGTGTCCAGTGTTGGTTGGCTCGAACCTGCTTGAACAAATCGGACGGCACATGCGTAAACGTCTCTCTAGCAAAACGTGCGCAATCATCTCAGATACGAATGTTGGGCCGCGATTTGCTGATCGGATCACACGAAGGCTAACATCAGCCGGCTTTAAGCCGATGCTCGTCACGATTCCGGCTAGCGAGAAATCGAAGACACTTAAACAAGCTGGTGCAATTTGTGAGCAGATGATCGCCGCCGGATTAGATCGGCAATCTTTTGTGATCGGCCTCGGGGGCGGCGTGATCGGTGATATCTCGGGATTCGTGGCGGCGATTTATCATCGCGGCATTCCTCACGTTCAAATTCCGACGACTTTGCTTGCGATGGTGGACAGCTCAATCGGCGGGAAAACCGGCGTGAACACCACCGACGGAAAGAATTTGCTTGGCGCTGTCCATCATCCGTCGCTTGTGATCGATGATATGGATGTTTTGAAAACGTTGCCTCGCCGCGAGTTTAATCAGGGGTTCGCGGAGGTCATCAAGCACGCGATTATCGCCGATGCGAAAATGTTCAAGGGGATTCAATTATGGCAGGCAAGCGAAGCGCTTGCCCTACAATCGCTGATCAGGCGCAACATCAGGATTAAAGCGAAAATCGTCGCGAAAGACGAGCACGATCGCACCGGCGAACGAGCGCTCCTCAATTTTGGGCATACCGTGGGTCACGCGATCGAGCGCGCGGGAAATTACCGGAGATTTCTTCACGGCGAAGCCCTAAGCCTGGGAATTGTCGCCGCATGTGAGATCTCGATCAGAAAAGCTGGACTACTGCCCAGACAACGCGATGCAGTTGTAGACCTTTTACAGCGATTCAAGTTGCCAACAAAATTACCGCTACATTTTCCACGGAACAAAATCGTTAGCGCGCTGAAGTTCGATAAGAAATTCGAAGGCGGGAAAATCCGCTTCGTTGTGACGCGGAAAATAGGAGCTGCGCACGTATCACCCAACGTCACAATGAAAGATATTCGCGAATCGATTGACCAGCTGTAGACGCTTCGCTCTGCGAAGCGCGACGCTGGTTTTGCTAACGCTCGAGCGTCGCGCCGCCCAGAGGTCGGCGGCTACAGCATTTGCTTGTTTGTCCCGCTTGAATGCTGATCTAATCCAATGCGTGACAAAATTTTCTCGAGCCCCGCGACGACTCGACATTATTTTCCCACGCAATCCAGTTTATTTCGTAACCTGCTGCACTTACCGACGTCGGCCTCATCTTGCGAATGATCTTGTTCATGAATCCTTCGTTCAATTCAGCAACCGCGCACAGAACGATTTTGGCGTTGCGGTTGGGCGCTACGTGATTCTCCCTGACCATCTGCATCTGTTTGTCGCGCTGCCGCATAACCTCAAACTCGGCGATTGGATTGGAACTCTAAAGCGAGTTCTTTCACGCGTGCCTAGGACCACCGCCTCCAGTGATCCGATATGGCAGCGCGGATTCTTTGATCATCTTTTGAGAAGTCGGGAGAGCTACGCAGAAAAGTGGCACTATGTGCGCGAAAATCCCGTTCGCGCGGGGCTAGTCTCGCAAGCTAACGATTGGCCATACAGGGGCGAGATTGTGCCTATCTATCTCGACTAATGCTGCAGACGCTTCGCTCTGCGAGGCGAGGCGCTGATTCTTCTAACACGCCTCGCGTCGCGCCGCCCAGAGGT
>QHRI01000409.1 GCA_003221375.1 Verrucomicrobiota bacterium | reverse complement strand
GATGCACGGTGCGATCCGCATGCTGAGCGAATCGCTCGTCATGTGTGACCATGCAAATGGTGGCGCCGTTCCCGTGCAATTCCTTGAGTAGCTGCATCACTGCTTCGCCGTTACGCGAATCAAGATTGCCCGTTGGTTCGTCGGCTAACAGAATGGCCGGCCTGCCTGCGAGCGCCCGGGCGACAGCGACGCGCTGTTGTTGGCCCCCTGAGAGCTGACTTGGCAAGTGTTTTGCGCGATGTGCCATCCCCACGCGCTCAAGAGCTCCGGTGACAAACGACTTGCGCTCACTGGCGGCCATTCCGCGATACGTCAGCGGCAGCTCAACGTTCTCAAAGACACTGAGATCCCCTATGAGATTGAAGCTTTGGAAGATGAAACCGATCTCACGATTGCGAATCCGCGCCCGATCTGCGAACGAAAGATTGGCAACTTCGTGTCCCTTTAGCGAGTAGCTGCCGTCCGAAGGTGTATCGAGCAGGCCGAGGATTGAGAGCAAGGTCGTTTTACCGCAGCCCGATGGTCCAGCGATGGAAACATATTCACCAGGTCGAATGTCGAGGTGGATTCCGGATAGCGCATGGGTTTCTACTTCGTCAGTGAGAAATACCTTTGTAACGCTACTTAGTCGTATGAGTGGATCTGATCCGTTATTCATGAGTTGATTGCTGATTGTTGATTTCCGAGTGCTGACTGTGACTTGCTCGCGACTTGGCATTGGGGAGTGCGGCGACATGTCGCCGCTTTCGAAGCGCGGACATGTCCGCGCACTCCAAAGCGGGGATCGTTTTGTTCCTTACGTTCTTGTGGGTTCATTTTGAAAACGATCAGCAATCAGTAATCAACAATCAGAAATCAATTCAGTCGGATCCGTTCGTGCCCGTCCCAGGCACTGGTATCGGAAAGAATCACCTGATCTCCCGGTTGGAGACCGCTTAGAATCTCAATCGTGTTAACCGAGCTTTTACCAAGTTTGACCGGTGTGCGCGACGCTTCCCCGTTGCCATTGATGAGCTTAAACATTCCGACGGTGTTGTTCTCCTGCCCAAACGCCGGGCGACCGACGTAAACGACATTATCGAGACGCTCGAGCTCGACTGTTCCGTCCACGCTAAGATCGGGGCGCGCGCCTTTCGGCAGCGGCTCATCGAACGCGACATCGACCGTAACAGTTCCCTGCTCGACTGCCGGATCGACGCGGGTGACGTGGCCTTTGACGGTTCCGTTGCGCGTATCAATCATAGCGCTTTGATTAATCTGAATATCTTTCGCCTGCGTCTCGGCGATCTTTACCTGCGCTTTTAATTTCGTTGGATCGGCAACGCGCGCGAGATTGTCTCCTATCTTGAGTCGCTGGCCGATTTGCACCGGTAATTGCTGCAACACGCCGGACATTCCGGCTTTCACATGCAACGCTTCCACTTGGTCAAGTCTCAATTTGGCCAACTGTTTGGCTTGATCGACTGCCGCTTGTCTCGAGGCCAGCTGCGGCTCGATCGAATCGCGCGAAAACGCCAAGCGTTTTTGTTCGATCTCATCGCTCTTCTGGCATTCCTCTTCTTTAATTTTCGAAGTTTTGTAGACGAGATCGGCGACAAGACCGTTCTTTGACAACTGATCGTTTGTTTGACGTTCCATTTTCGCCTGCTCGTATGCGGCGTGCGCCACGGTTGTTTTTGATTCCTGATCGAGCAGTTCGCGCTGCAGAGTTGCGCGCAAACTCGTTAGATCGGCCTCCGCTGCGGTGGCTTTTGACTCCGCGTCATGGGCGGCTTGCTCTAACTCAGGACTGCTTAATTCCAAAATTACCGAGTCTGGTTCCACGGGCGTGCCAGGCCAGATATTTATTTTTTCTACCCGCCCTTCCGTGTTTGCTGGGATCCAGCGAATATCCTCTGGCACAAGTGTGCCTAGCCCGCGTACCTGTCGGGTCATTGGCCCGCGCTTAACGGTATCGATCCAGACCGTCGAGCGGTCGATGCTGGGCACTGCTGGCTTCAGGCGCGAGATCGCTATCGTCGCCAGAATCAAACCAAGCGCCGAGCCAGCGATCATCATGGCCGCACAATCGTTTCTTGCTTTGATTTTCGTTGAGGGACCACGGCTGTATCAAATCTGAGCGAATGCACGACAGAGATCCGCCACCGCATGTGCCGCAATCACCAACGGCGCGGCGGCTGTGAAGACGATGAGCACGAAGCAAACTGCTTCCATTAGAAAATCGTGTCGCGCTTCGTTTTGAAAATATTCACCGCTGATATTTTGAAAATGCGGCGTCCGCGTTCTGAGGCATCGTCCCCGATACCCATCAAGCGGCATTGGGCGATAATTGCAGTCAATCGGCGGGAACCTGTTGCTCTTTCCAACAATTGCTGAGATTGGCTTCATGTTTCCTTTCTGTCTGCTTGACATGGTTACTGCAATGTTTGTGCCAACTCGGGAAAGTACGCCATAATACCCACTAAAAGAGGAACTTACCTTTTTGAGCAAACTCGCAGGAGATCTCCTGCGGGTCCGGTTGTGGGACAACGCCGTCCCAAGTTTGGGATAGAATTTGGAGTGCGCGGACATGTCCACGCTTTCAAAGCGGCGACATGTCGCCGCGCTCCAAAATCACTTTGGCAGGCGCAGCAAGGCTTCCGCACCTTTCCCATTTTCCCGATTCACTAACGCTAACGATCCTCCGTGGGCCTCGGCGATTTGACGACTTAGCGGCAGACCGATTCCAGAGCCATCGGGCTTTGTGGTGAAAAACGGAACGAAGAGGTTCGCAGGATTCATAATCCCAGGACCTTCGTCTTGAACAAAAATCTCGACTGCGTCTTCTTTCTCACGCCATCCGATTACGACATTGCCGTGTGTCTCGAGCGCGGCATCAACGGCGTTGTGCACGAGGTTGATTAATACCTGTTCGATTTGTGCTGCGTCTGCACGAATCGCTGTTTGAGGACCCGACATGATTTTCACGTTGAGCCTTGGTTCCAGGTCCACGACGCGCTGCACCACCTTACCAAGATCGACGTCTTGTTTTTGGGGCGGCGGAAGCTTTGTCAGGCGCGTGTAGGCTTGCAGAAAACGGCTGAGCGAATCAGCACGGGACGCGATAGAGTTCAATCCGGCACCGGCATCATCTTTCCAATCCGGAGGCAGAGGATCGCGTCGCAACAGGGATTCAAGGCTGGCGGCAAGAGATTTGATTGGGGCCAGCGAGTTGTTCATTTCATGGCCGAGGACACGCACCAGCCGCTGCCAGGCGCGACGCTCCTCTTCGCGCAGCGTACGACTAAGGTCTGTCAACACCAGTAGTTCATGCGGTAAGCCCTCCTCACGAAATGTGCTTCGCCGGATACCCCAACGGCCTGATGCCCCGGGGAAATTCAATGTAAGCGGTTCGTCCTCGTTTGCTTCAAGACACGTGCCGAGAGACAATTCGCTTGCCGTTCTGCCTAACAATTTGTCCATCGGTTGACCCAGCAAAGTTTCGCCGGCGCGATTGACGAGCCGCAAACGTCCGACGGGATCAAAGGTGAAAACTGCGACGTCGATTTCGCTCATGATCGTGCGCAAGAGCGCGGTGGCTTCGAATGCACCGAGACGCTGCTGACGCAATGTTTCGCCAAGCGAATTAACTTCGAGAAGGACTTCTCCCATTGCGCTACCTTCACGGGCACCCCTCGCACGGATCGAGTAATCGCCCTCACGTAATGCCGCGAGCAAATTAGACATGGTTTGTAACGGACGAATGGTGTGTTCACGCGTACTGGAAATGAATGCAAGGAAGCAACCAACAATGAGAATGGTCAGCGTCCACTGCAGTTTACCGCTGTAATCACCAAACCAAAGAAGAGCGAGCGCAACAAGAATTGCAGGGGCCGTTGCCGCAAACGTGAGCCAGGTAATTTTTCCTTCGTAGGAAAACCGATGCGGATCTTTCGGCCCGCGTCTCATGACAAGGAAAATTCGAAAATCGAAATTCGAGATTCGAAATTGTCAGAGGCCATATTGCTGCAGACGACGGTAGAATGCACTTCTGCTCAACCCGAGTGATTCCGCCGCTTTTCGCGCGTTGCCGTCGTTTCGAGCCAACGCTTTCTTGATGAGAAATGCCTCTACTTCTTCAAGACTCATTTCCTCGAGATTGCGCGATTCACCGCCGCCATTCGTCAGCCCCAGATCGCCTGCGCAGATTTGTAACCGCCAATCTGCTTTCGATAATGATCTGCGTGTTGAGCGAGGAAAGTATTAGCCAGCGGCATGATGTCATCCCGCCGGTCTCGCAAGGGTGGCAACGCAATCTGGATTGTATTCAGTCGAAACAAGAGATCCTGCCTGAACCGGCCCGTTGTCACTTCGTTCTCAAGATTTGAATTTGTTGCGGAGATGATGCGCACGTTCGCGTGCAGAGTTTTCGACGAGCCGACCCGTTCAAAGTCTCCCGTTTCGATGACTCGCAACAACTTCGCCTGTTGAGCCAGCGGGATGTTTGCGATCTCGTCCATGAAAAGAGTGCTCTCATCCGCAAGTTCGAATCTGCCTGTGCGATCCGACTTTGCGTCGGTGAAGGCCCCTTTGACGTGGCCAAATAGTTCGCTCTCAAACAGCGTCTCCGATAAGCCGCCCATATTTACAGTGATCATTGCGTGCGATGCTCGCGGCGAAACAGCATGGATCGCCCGCGCAACCAGGCTTTTTCCAGTGCCGTTTTCGCCGGTGATCAGAACGTTGGCATCAGACGGTGCTACGCGTGAAATCATTTCCACGACAGGCCGCATCGAAGGCGACTGCGCGATCAGATTTGGCATGGTGCCGCGCAGAAGTTCGTTCTGCGCTTCAAGCTTTCGTTCGCGACGGAGCGCAGAAGCGAGCTCAATCTGCGTCTTCACGATGGCCAATAACCGTTGGTTATCCCAAGGTTTGGTCACAAAATCGCGCGCGCCGCGTTTCATTGCTTCTACGGCCAATTCAACCGTCGCCCAGGCAGTCATCACAACAATCGGAAGGGTGTTATCGATTTGCCGGATTCTAGGAATGGCTGATAAGCCCTCCTGACCGGACGTGGTATCGCGTGTGTAATTCAAATCCATCAGCAACAGCGCATATTCCTTTTTTTCCAGCGAGTTGAAGATGCCGGCTAACGACGTTGCCGCTTCTGTCTGATACCCCTCTCCCTTGAGCAAAATGCGAAGTGCTTCGAGCACGTCGCGTTGATCATCCGCAATGAGAATCCTGATCATTTCCTCACGGCGCGGCGGCCGTTCCACCCGCAATT
>QHRI01000419.1 GCA_003221375.1 Verrucomicrobiota bacterium | reverse complement strand
CGTCCTCGACGAGATTTCCGCTGCGACAAAGGCGATGGCGCGAGAGTTAAACGTCCGCGGGCTAATGAACGTGCAATTCGCCGTGAAGGGCGATGACGTTTATGTTTTGGAAGTAAATCCGCGCGCGTCGCGCACCGTTCCATTCGTCAGCAAAGCAATCGGTGTCCCCCTTGCAAAACTAGCCGCCAAAGTGATGACTGGAAAATTATTGCGCGACCTCGGCTTCACAACGGAAGTCGTGCCGAAACATTTTTCTGTCAAAGAAGCAGTGTTCCCGTTTCTGCGTTACGAAGGTCTCGATATTTCGCTCGGCCCGGAGATGAAATCGACTGGCGAAGTGATGGGCATGGATGTCGATCTGGGTCTTGCTTATGCGAAGTCCCAGATGGCTGCTCCACCGCCCCTGCCAAAAAAAGGAAAAGTATTCATCAGCGTCAAAGACGCCGATAAGGAAGCGGTGATCCCGGTCGCGCGAGAATTTGTGAAACTCGGATTTGAAATTATTTCGACAACCGGAACCGCCGAAGCGCTGGCGAAAGCGAAAATCAAAGTGACAAAAGTTTTCAAGATTCACGAAGGACGGCCAAACGTGCTCGATCGCGTCAAGAATGGTGACATTAATTTCATCATCAACACGCCAAGCGGAAAAATTCCCCGCGAGCACGAGGTGGTCATTCGCAATACCGCGCTGGCGGCGAAAATTCCGATCATGACAACAGTGCGAGCCGCGCTGGCAAGTGCGAATGGGCGCTAAACCGTTGAAGTGGAAAAGCATTGTCATTCTGAGCAAAGCGAAAAATCTCTGTTGATCATCAAAAGATCTCTCGACTTCGCTCGACATGACATCGCATTGATGCCACTTGTCAGCATGAGATTATCGATCGTCCTTGCTATTACAATATTGGCTTCGGCGGCTTTTGCCGTAGAAGAAAGGAAAGAGGAGAAAACTGCTATGAGTAACTCAAACGAAGTTGCCGTGATCAAGACTAACGAAGGCGAAATGGTGGTGCAGTTTTGGACTGATGCCGCGCCGAATACGATCGAGAATTTTAAAAAGCTGGCACGTCAGGGTCTCTACGACGGAACCATTTTCCACCGCATCGTCAAAGGGTTCATGATTCAGGGCGGCGACCCCAATTCAAAAGATCCGGCAAAAGAGGACAGCTACGGACAAGGCGGCCCGGGTTACAAGGTCAAAGCCGAATTTAACAATCATTCCCACGATCGCGGCGTCATCTCAATGGCGCGCGGACCCGATCCGGATTCGGCTGGTTCGCAATTCTTCATTTGTCTTGCGCCGGTTCGGCGACTCGATGGGCAGTACACGACGTTCGGCAAATTGATCAAAGGAGACGATGTGCTGGACAAAATCGGGAACACGCCGGTCGAGCGAAATGCGCAGGGCGAAATGAGCAAGCCGACGAAACGCGTGATCATCGAAAGCGTCAAAATCGTACCAGCCGACTCCGTAAAATAGTCGGATGGAAATTTTTGATTCACATCTGGCTTCAGCCAAGTGCTTGCCCTGCGAGCGTAAAGAGCCGTTTTAACGGCTTTTTACAAATCCGTGAAACAAGCCGTTTGAAACGGCTTATGACGGTTGCACGTTGAGCAACACCGGTCTAAAGCCCGGTGTTACTGAGAATTGGCATGAATTCAGAATGTACAAAGATCGCTCTCATCCAGATGCACTGCGGCCCGGAACCGGAGAAGAATTTCTCGCGCGCGATTGAATTTATTCGCGAGGCGGCAGCAAAAGGCGCGCAGATCGTTTGTTTACCTGAGCTTTTTCGATCGCAATATTTTTGTCAGACAGAAGACCACAAGAATTTCGATCTGGCTGAGGAAATTCCCGGCAAATCAACATCGGCATTGGGAGAAGTAGCGCGAGAAACTGGGGCCGTAATTATTGCCTCACTTTTCGAGAAACGCAGTGCCGGCGTTTATCACAACACCGCGGCAATCATCGGCGCCGATGGAAAATTGATCGGCACAAGATTGGAGTCTGCGTTTGCTGGGACCAATGGTACCCGGAAGCGGCGCGCCTGACGGCGTTGCACGGCGCGGAGATCATTTTTTATCCGACAGCAATCGGCTGGCACCCTTTGGAAAAGAAGGAGTTCGGTGCGGCGCAACATTCCGCCTGGGAAACGATCCAGCGCAGTCACGCAATCGCCAACGGGTGTTATGTCGCAGTGCCAAACCGCGTTGACCATGAAGCGCCGGCCGGGGGCGATGGAATTGAATTTTGGGGACAAAGTTTTGTTTGCGGACCGGACGGCGAAATCATCGCAAAAGGTTCAGTTGATCGAGAAGAAATCGTGATTGCCGATGTGGATTGGAGTCGCGTAAATGAGCAGCGCACGCACTGGCCATTTTTGCGAGATCGGCGCGTTGATGCTTACAGCGAGCTCAACCGGCGGATGATAGACTGAATTCCGAGCGTTTACTGCATGATTCGCAGCGTTTCCTGAACTGACATCCATGGCAGGCCTTCCGCCTCTCTCCTTGGACAAGGGGAGAGGATTGAGATGAGGGGTTAGGTACTGAGCGTGCCTTTTACCGCAGAGACCCCTCACCCTCTCCCTTCCGCAGGGAGAGGCGACCCTCCGAACGCGCCCATGCCGTCCGTCTTAACATCCAACTGATAATCTAACCAGCTCGAGATCCAGAAACTGAAACACCGAAACAGCGCTGTTTTGAATTTGGGCTTTGTGTTAATGACGATGGAATGAGTGCCCCGGCTTCTCACCAAGTGCGTCGGCCCTGGCATCGGCCGTCTTTGACGATGCAGATCATGATCGGGTTGGTCGTCGGCGGTTTGATTGGATGGGTAAGGCCCGATTGGGGTAACGCGGTTTATTTTTTGCGGGACATCTTCATTAACCTGATCAAATCCATCATCGCGCCACTGGTGTTCTCAACCATCGTGGTTGGAATTGCGGGCGCAGGTGCGTTGCGAAAGGTGGGACGGATGGGCGTGAAAGCGCTCATCTATTTCGAGATCGTCACTACGGCGGCGCTCTTCATTGGATTGGCTGTAGTCAATTTCACAAAACCTGGCGCAGGCGTAACTCTCGCCGCCAGTAACACCGACTTAATTAAGACAATCGGACAAAGTCATCCTAGGACATTTATCGAAACAATCGTCCACGCGTTTCCCTCGAGCGTGATCGAAGCGATGGTGCGCGGTGACGTTTTGCAAATCGTCACGTTTAGCGTGCTGTTTGCGTTGGCTGTCTCAGCAATTGGTGAAAAGGGCAAACCAATCATCCGGGCGATGGAGAGCCTGGCCCAGATCATGTTCAAGTTTACCAATTATGTGATGCTGTTCGCGCCGATTGGAGTCGGCGCAGCCATGGCGCACACGATTGGCACAGAAGGTCCGGGTGTGCTGGTGAATCTCGGCAAATTGATCGGCTCACTTTATCTGGCTCTCGTAATTTTCATCCTGTCGATCTTCGGATTGGTGATTTGGATCGCCCGTATTCCGCTAAGGCAATTCATCCGGGCAGTCCGCGAGCCTGCGGCGCTCGCGTTCGCAACCACGAGTAGCGAATCGGCGTTACCAAAAGCAATGGAATCGATGGAGCGTTTTGGCGTGCCGCCGCACATCGTCGGATTCGTCATGCCGACCGGCTACTCGTTCAATCTCACGGGATCGACCTTATATCTGGCAATGGCCTCCGTATTCGTGGCGCAAGCCGCCGAGACGACAACGGGTTGGCACATGTCGTTAGGTCAACAAGTCACGATGATGTTGACATTGATGCTGACTTCCAAAGGCGTGGCCGGCGTCCCTCGGGCGTCGCTTGTCATTTTGCTGGCGGCACTGAATTCGTTCATACCGTCAGGCTTGGGACCTATCGGCGTAGCGATTATTTTCGGCGTGGACGAATTGATGGACATGGGTCGCACCTGCGTCAATGTGATCGGCAATTGTCTGGCAACGGTAGTCGTCGCACGCTGGGAAAAAGAATTCGATGAAAATCGCGCCCGCGTTTTTGGGACG
>QHRI01000418.1:2345-3304 GCA_003221375.1 Verrucomicrobiota bacterium | reverse complement strand
CATAATAAATTACCGTGTTGATGCCGGTGATTTGTTGGAAAATGGCGAGGCCCAGTCCAACCACGAGAGCTGGTCGGACCTGCCGATGCAGCAGATCGGTCCAGTGTCCGCTTTCAGCTTGCTGCGCCAGGCTTGCCTTGATCTCTTCGATCTCGACGTTGACGCCGGAGTGCCCTCGGATCCGCAGGAGAACCCGATGCGCAACCTCATGATGACCGCCACGAATAAGCCACCGTGGAGTTTCCGGCAGAAAAAACATCCCGGTGCCGAAGACCAGCGCCGGAGCAACGGCCAGGCCAAGCATCCATCTCCAACCCTGCACGCCTGCAAAAGCGTAGTCGGTCAGATAGGCAACGACGATGCCGACGGTGACGGCGAGTTGAAAAAGCGATACAACCCAGCCACGCGCGTGCGGAGGCGCGACTTCGGACAGATAGACCGGAACGTTTGTTGAGGCGAGCCCGATCGCCAAGCCGAGAACGACGCGGCTAACAATCAGGATTGGGGGCGATGGCGCCACGGCGCTAGCGAGCGCGCCGATACCGAAGATCGCCGCCGTCACCAGCAAGACTCTTCGCCTGCCAAAAAGATCGGCCGCTTTTCCACCAAAGATCGCGCCAATGGTTGCACCCAGTAAAACCCCGCTCACAACGATTTCCTCGGCTGCAGTCGTTAGGCCAAATTCGCGCTTGATAAAAATAAGGGCGCCAGAGATGACGCCTGTGTCATAGCCGAACAGGAGACCGCCCAGTGCGGCGAACAACGCCGCGATGTAAACGAACCTGGTGCCGCGCAGGCGCGCACCGCTCAACTCAGCGATCTCCTTATCAGCCACAACTGTCGATCTTACCCGGCCATACAACCAGGAGAAGTCTGACAACCGATCTTTGATTTCTCAGTGAAATTGGACGGCACGGCAATTCCGGTGTACGGGTTCCCGCCCGGGGAACGCGAAAATG
>QHRI01000418.1:0-2198 GCA_003221375.1 Verrucomicrobiota bacterium | reverse complement strand
CGAGGCCAAGCGAAAACAGCCAGTTAAAGCCGTGGCGCTGACCGGATTTGGAGCGCCTGATGACATTGAGCGTGGCAAGGAAGCTGGCTTCGATTTTCACTTGACCAAGCCCGTGGATTTTCACGAACTACGAGCCGTTCTCGGTCAGATCGCTGCCTAGCGCGAAAAGCGCCGGTCACTTCGAAACCTTCGGCCCGAGTTCTTTGACGAGGAACGCCCAGCGGTCGGCGGTTTCTTCGATAATTTTCGTTGTCGGCTTCCCGGCGCCGTGACCGGCCTTGGTTTCGATTCGAATCAAAGTCGGTTTATCGCATCCTTGTGCTGCCTGGAGTGTCGCGGCGAATTTGAAGCTGTGCGCGGGGACTACGCGATCGTCGTGATCGGCGGTCGTGATGAGCGTCGCCGGATAGCAACAATCTTTGGCGATGTGATGGAGCGGCGAGTACGCGTAAAGATAGGCGAAGTCATCCGGCTTATCGGCACTCCCGTAATCCGAAGTCCACGCCCAACCGATCGTAAACTTCTGGAAACGCAGCATGTCCATGACACCAACGTTTGGCAAAGCGACGCCGAAAAGATCGGGACGTTGCGTTATGCAGGCGCCTACGAGCAATCCACCATTGCTGCCGCCGCCAATCGAGAGCTTCTGTGTCGATGTGAACTTGTTATCGATTAAGTACTGCGCGGCCGCGATGAAATCATCGAACACGTTTTGCTTCGTGTGAAGCATTCCGGCCTCGTGCCATTTCTCGCCGTACTCGCCACCACCGCGCAGGTTCGCAACAGCGTAAATACCGCCCATTTCCATCCAGACCAGGTTAGCCGGCGCGAATGACGGCGTGCTGGAAATATCGAAACCGCCATAGCCGTAAAGGTAAGTCGGCATCTGGCCGTCTCGTTTCATTCCCTTTTTGTATGAAATAAACATCGGCACGCGCGTGCCATCGGCGCTCTGGTAAAAGACCTGTTCAGTCGTGTAATCGTCAGGACTAAATTTCACCTTCGGCCTGAACAACAACTCGCTCGCGTGCTTGTCGAAATCGTAGCGGAAAATTTCCGTGGGCGTGGTGAAACTGGTGAACGAATAAAATGTTTCATGATCTTTGCGTTTTCCCGTGAACCCGGCGGCAGTACCGAGCCCCGGCAATGGAATCTCCCCATCAGGCGACCCGTCGCGTTTAAATAATTTCACCGCGCTGTGTGCGTCCTGTAAATAGACCGCAACGAAGCGCTCTCCCACCGAACTGACCGCTTCGAGTTTATCTTTCGATTCTGGAACCAGTTCGGCAATCTTCGCGGGCTTGCTGATGTCGATCGAAATGATGCGGCCCAGCGGCGCGTCCAGATTCGTCCGGAAAACAAACACAGGCCCTTCGTTATCGACGAAATTGTATTCAGCGTCGGCCTTGTCCAAGAGCTCAACGACTTTGGAATTCTGATCGGAGAGGTCTTTGTAAAAGATGCGGTTCTTTGGATCGCTACCGCGCTGCACAGTTATGATGAGATAGCGGCCATCATCCGTGACTTCAGCGTTGAAAAGCCATTCCTTTTCATCAGGGCGCTCGTAGATCAGTTTATCCTGTGACTGCGGCGTGCCGAGCCGGTGGAAGAAGAGTTTATGATTGTAAACCTGGGAGCGAAGCTTGTCCTTCTCATCAGGTTTGTCGTAACGACTGTAGAAAAATCCGCTGCCATCTTTTTTCCACGACGCGTTCGAGAACTTGACCCAATCCAGCAGGTCCTGCCGATCTTTGCCGGTCGTTACATCGCGCACCTTCCATTGCTGCCAATCAGAGCCGGCCGTGGCGAGGCCATAAGCCATCAGCCTGGCGTCCTCAGTCACATCAAGCCCGCCCAACGCGATCGTCCCATCCTTCGCCAGCAAATTTGGATCGAGTAATTCGCGCGGCGCCTCGGAAAAATTGGTCGTGGTATAGAGCACATTCTGATTTTGCAAACCGGTGTTCTTCGAGAAGAAATAATGGCCGTCTTCTTTGAACGGCACGCCGAACCGTTCGTAATCCCATACTTCGGTTAGCCGTTTTTTGATTCCGTCGCGTTCCGGAATCGTTTTTAGAAAATCGAACGTGATCTTGTTCTCGGCTTCGATCCACGCTCGCGACTCGGGCGAGTCCGGATTTTCCAGCGGCCGGTAAGGATCCGCGACTTTTGCGCCGTTGTAATCGTCGACCTGATTG
>QHRI01000236.1 GCA_003221375.1 Verrucomicrobiota bacterium | reverse complement strand
CGAAAACCTCAACAGCGGAAAATACATTGTCGAACGCAAATGTTCGGCCATATAGAGATTCGCGCCTTTAATCTTTAAACTGAAATTAGAAATCTTCCCCTTCCTTTTCCATGAGTCTAAATATCAAAATTCTCTCTGAAGCGGCGGACCAGGCCCGCGGTTTGTGCATGGACGCCGTGCAAGCTTCAAAATCTGGTCATCTTGGACTGCCGCTTGGCTGCGCCGAGATGGGCGCGGTGCTTTACGGGTACGCGTTAAGGTATAATCCGGACAAACCGCGCTGGATCAATCGCGACATCTTTGTGTTGTCGGGCGGGCACGGCAGCATGTTCTTGTATGCGTGGCTGCACATGAGCGGCTACGACTTGCCGATGTCGGAAATCAAACGGTTCCGGCAATTGCATTCCAAAACACCCGGGCATCCCGAATTCGGCGACACACCCGGCGTAGAATGTACAACGGGGCCGCTCGGTCAGGGAGTTGGCAACTCGGTGGGAATTTCCGTGGCGACAAAAATGGCGGCGGCGCGTTTCAACACCGATGAGCACAAGATTTTCGATCAACACGTGATCTGTTTGTGCAGCGACGGCGATATGCAGGAAGGCGTTGCCTCCGAGGCGTGCGCGCTGGCCAGCCACTGGGGGCTCGATAATTTGATTTTCATCTACGATTCAAATGCCGTCACGCTCGATGCCGCGGCGAAAGAAACGCAGAGCGAGGATACCGGCAAACGAATGGAGGCATACGGCTTCGATGTTCAGGAAATCGATGGCCATGACATGCAACAATTTCTCGACGCCTTCAACGTGGCGAAGAGACGCGACAACGGAAAACCGCAATTCATCATCGCACACACGCTGATAGGAAAAGGTATTCCGGAAGTGGCAGGGACGTTCAAAGCGCATGGCGAGGCGGGCGCGAAGTATGTTGACGCGGCGCGCAAGGCACTCGGATTACCCGACGAACATTATTTCGTCTCGCAAGAGGTGTACGACTATTTTGCCGAACACAAAAAGAAGCTGCTCGCCGACTACGAGAAGTGGCAACAAACCTACAACGCGTGGCGCAAGGAAAATCCTGACAAGGCAAAGATGCTCGATGACGGACTGGAGCGAAAAGTTCCCGCCGATCTGTTCTCGAAAATTCCTGATTTTGCCAAGGATGCGAAGTTGGCAACGCGAAAAGCCGGTGGCGAAGTATTGCAGCCGATTGCGCAAGCAATGCCGTTACTGATGAGCGGCAGCGCCGATCTGTACGGCTCGACGATGAATTACATCGACGACGGTGGCGATTTTAATCGCGATAACCCTGGCGGACGCAACATCCGATTCGGTATTCGCGAACATGGGATGTGCGCAATTCTCAATGGCATCTCGTACCACGGGTTATTCCGCGCGTCCGGCGCAACATTCATGGTATTTACCGATTATTGCCGCGCTTCCATTCGGCTCGCCGCGCTCGCGAAGCTTCCCAATACTTACATTTTCACACATGATTCGATCGGCGTTGGTGAAGACGGACCGACTCATCAACCGGTCGAGACGGTCAGTTCTGTCCGATTGATACCGAACATTGACGTGATTCGCCCCGCTGATCCCGAAGAAACCGCGGGCGCATTTGTAGCGGCGATGGAACAAATTGATGGACCCACGTTTCTTGCGCTGACGCGACAGGCCGTCCCAATACTAAACGATATCGACGTGAAACTGCGTCGCGAAGGAGTATTGCGCGGCGGTTACATCGCGAGAAAGGAGAAAGGGAAACTCGATCTGATCATTATGTCGTGCGGAAGCGAACTGCAGCATGCGCTCGCGGCGGCACAACAGCTCGGCGATGGCGTGCGTGTGGTTTCGATGCCTTGCTTCGAACGGTTCAACCGCCAGCCTGAGAAATACCGCGAAGAAGTCCTGCCTAACGAGTGTCGTAAACGGGTCGCGATTGAAGCCGGAGTAACTCAGATCTGGTATCAATACGTTGGTCTCGATGGGAAAGTGATCGGTTTACATCAATTTGGCTTGAGCGCCCCGGGTCCCGAGGTGATGAAGGAGCGCGGCATCGATGCGCAGCATGTGATTGAAGCAGCGAAATCGCTCAGGTAGCGGCGATTGACCCCAATCGCCTATGCCGGATGCGATCACCCGTGAAACGGGCGGTTCAGATGAACCCGCCCTACCTAAAACGCTTCTCGGGGCTCTTCCACGTTGCGCGCACGAGTTTCGAAGCGGGTGAACTCTTTCAGGAACGTTAGCGGAATCTCACCGACCGGGCCGTTGCGTTGCTTGGCAATGATCAACTCGGCTTCGCCGGCCTTTTCCGCGCGCGCTTCTTCATCTTCCTCGTAAATCTCCGGTCTAACAAGTAATCCGACCAGATCGGCATCCTGTTCGATAGACCCGGATTCGCGCAAATCGCTGAGGCGCGGTTTTCCACCCGAGCGCTGCTCCGGCTGTCGATTCAACTGGGCAACCACAATAACCGGAATCTTCAATTCCTTGGCCAGCCCTTTGAGTCCCGCGGAAATTTCTGAGATTTCCAACTGCCGATTGTCCTGAGCGCGACGGGATGTCGATCTCAACAGCTGCAAGTAATCGACGATGATGAGTCGCACGTCCTGTTGCGCCTTGAGTCGGCGTGCCTTCGCACGCAACTCAAGAATGGTCAGGCTCGCGCTGTCGTCGATGAAAATTTTTGCTTCCGCCAGTTTTGAAGCGGCCGCAGTTAGACTTGGGAAATCGCGCTCACCGAGAAAACCGTCGCGGACTTTCTGTAGGTTTACACGAGCCCGCGAACAAAGCAGCCGTTGCACAAGTTGCTGACTGCTCATTTCCAAGCTGAAGACAGCGACAGGAAGTTTCTCGTTAATTGAAACGTGCTCTGCGATGTTCATGGCGAGCGCCGTTTTTCCCATGCTCGGCCGTGCCGCAATCACGATCATTTCCGACGGATGCAGGCCGCTTGTCATCCGGTCGAATTCGACGAACCCGCTGGAGATGCCGGTGATACCGCCTTTGCGCTCATAAAGCTTCTCAATCGCCTCGATCGCTTCCATCACCTGGTCTTTCATCGACAGCACCTGGCCTTTGAAACGATCCTCGCCCACAGCGAAAATGCGTTGTTCCACTTCGTCGAGAAGATTGCTCACTTCATCCTGTTCTTCGTAGGCACGACGGACACTTTCAGTCGCGGCGGAAATGATTTGGCGCAGAATGTATTTATCGCGAACGATCTCGAGGTAATACTCAAGGTTCGCAGCCGTCGGAACGAACGTGAACAGGCTGGTGACGAATGCCGCGCCGCCTATGCTTTCGAGCAAGTTTCGGTCGCGCAAGACTTGCGTGAACGTGATCAGGTCAATTGCCTGCCCGGCATTCCAAAGATCAACGAGAACGTCATAGATCGTCTGGTGGGCCGGGACGTAAAAATATTGTTCATTAATTTTCTCGACACATTCGGCAATGGCTTGCCGCGGCGAAAGCAACATCGACCCGAGAACGCCTTGTTCTGCCTCAACGCTATGTGGCGGGGCGCGGTGAATATCCTGCGCAGAACCTGTGTGCGAAATGGGAACAACTTTTTCGCCGCTTCGCGCCGCCGAACCTCGGCCAGCGCCATTTCCCGCTTTACGAGGCTTCTCTCCTGTCCATGCGGACGATTGAGTAGCCATTTATTCGGTTTCTTTTTTCTCTTCTTTTTTCCTGTGGAAAAATCGATGTTTCTTTTTCTTTTCAGCTTCCTCGGTCGCGGCGCTCTCGGCCTCGACCCCGCGATCGCGGGATTCCTCTGCGGATTTAACCTGAAAAACAAGCTGAGCGGTCACATCGTGATGCAACTTGACTGCGACTTCGTGTTCGCCGGTATCCTTGATCGGGCGCTCAAGAACAATCTTATGCCGGTCAATCTCCGCTCCGAGTTCGTTCTTGATCCGGCTCATAATATCCTGCGCTGTAACGGATCCAAATGCCTTGCCGGTTTCGCCCGTCTCAAGCGTAAAGACGAACCGCGCCTTAGCGATTCGGCGTGCCAATTCTTCTGCTTCGTTCAACTCACGGGCTTCGCGCTCCGCGCGTTTCTGCTTCAGCGCATCGATCTGACGCAATGCGCCCGCAGTGACTTCATGTGCTTTTCCCCGAGGCAAAAGATAATTGCGCGCATAGCCGCGGCGCACTTTGACTACGTCCGCCTCGGCACCCAAGCCGGGAATGTTTTCCGTCAAGATAAGTTCAGTCAAAGGCATATCGATTTTCAGTAAATGCCCTCAGAAATTTTTCAACTCTGAGGGGTTTCGCGAGTGTCGATTCTAGAATCGAGTCGAGTACTGTCAACGGGAGAATGGCAAAAATCCAAAAAAACTTCGCAATGACTGCGTTTGTCACGTTGAACCCGTCGGCTTCGCGAAACATGTTTGGCTTATCTTGCGGCGCTGCCCAACCACGATGATCAGAGATTCTTCGCTTCGCTCAGAATGACAGGAAGGCTACGCCTCAGATCATTCCGAGTTTCATGCGGCCCGCTTCACTGATCATATTTTGATTCCACGGTGGATCCCAGACCAGCTGCACGTCGGCTTCATCGATGCCGTCGATGCTTAAGATCTTGCTTTGCGCATCGTGCGCGATGGCAGGCCCCATGCCGCAACCGGGCGCGGTCAAAGTCATTTTTACTTCTACGCGAGTGCCGCCGTCATCCTTTTTGATCAATCGGCAATCGTAAACCAGACCGAGATCGACAATGTTGACCGGGATTTCCGGATCGTAGCATTGGCGAAGCTGGTTCCAGACATCTTCTTCCGAGACTTGGCCGTTTGTGGTGGGCGCCGCCTTTTGAGCTGGTTGTGGCTGGGGTTTTTCAAGACCCAAAGCATCGAGATCTTTCTCCGCGATTCGTGCCAGCCCCTGATACGTCGCAATCGTGTAGCTACCGCCCAGGCTTTGCGTAATCACTCCCTGGGTTCCAGCCGGGATCGTTGTTTTTTGCCCGCTCGGAATCTGGATTGCCTCGCAATCGCGACCCAACGTGAATTCAGTATTCTCGTACATGGCGTTAACCTCTGCGATTTACTATGCCACAAATGAACAGAATGACGAAATCCGAATGACAAATGACGAAACAATATCGGAAGGCCAACTGTCGAATGAATCGCTGATTTTGTATTTGATCATTCCTTCGTCATTCGACATTCGTGCTTCGTCATTTAGTACACATCGCGCTTGTAACGCTTGTCGCTCTTGAGCTTCTCAACGTATTCGTTGGCCTGGTCGACGGTTTTGCCGCCCTGCTGCTGGACGATCTTGCGCAGCGTCGCATCTACATCCTTCGCCATTCGCTTCGCGTCGCCGCATACGAAAAAATGAGCGCCCTCGGCGTCGAGCCATTTCCAAATCTCAGCGGCATTGTCGCTCATCCGATGCTGGACATAAATCTTCTCGGCTTGATCGCGTGACCATGCGCAATCGAGGCGTGTGAGAAGCCCCTCTTTCTTGAACGCCTCGAATTCCTCGCCATAGGCAAAATCGCATCTTTGATGCTGTGACCCGAAAAAGAGCCAGTTCTTTCCTTTTGCTCCGGTCGCCCCGCGCTCCTGCAAATACGCGCGGAACGGCGCCACGCCGGTTCCGGGGCCCACCATGATGATTGGAACGTCCGGGTCCTCCGGTAAGTGAAAATGCTTCGCTATGCTGGGGAAAACCGGCACGGGCACGTCATCAGCGCGTTCCGCAAGAAAAGATGAGCACACCCCTTTGCGAATGCGGCCATGACTTTCATAGCGCACAACGTCCACGATAAAATGAACCTGTTCCGGATATGCCTTTAAACTCGAGGCCACAGAATAGAGGCGCGGCTGCAGTTTTGTGAGCAAACCAACAAATTCCTCTGGTTTGAAATGAGCTGACGGATGTTCAATGAGAAAGTCGATTACTTCCATGCCCCAAAGATATGTTGTGAGGTCCTGCTTGCGCTCGGGAGCGAGAAGATCGCCGAGCAGCGGCGCAGCATTCGCACGATGGGCGATTGCCCGCAATATCTTGGGCGTTGGTTGCGTGATGCTGTAATCGCGCAATAACGCTTGGCGCAGAGTGGTTAGCGCGCCTTTTGGTCGAGGGACCTCTTCCTCGCCAGTGGCGCCAAGTGCGTGAATAATTTCGTCTACGAGCTGCGGATCGTTTGTTGCATATACCGCCAGCGAATCGCCGACCTCGAAGCTCAATCCCCATCCGGCTAGATCGAGTTCAAAATGGCGCGTGTCCTTTGCCGAATCCGGTCCGCTCAGCCGGCGATTGACCAGAAGTTTGGCGGGAAACGGGTTTGCTCGCGAATATGGAGGAGCGGCAACAGAAGCTTCAGCATGCATACGGCAGACTATGTCGGCTTATCGTCGCCAGTCCAGATCAGCGCAAGCTTATTCAAAAACATCATCGAACCTTGTAGCCACCAGATAGCGCCAAGAAAATCAGCTTCGATGCGCGCTTTCAACGCGCGAGAGAAGCTTTTTTTCTGTTGCGGCGGCTTTTTGTTGTCTCATCAGATGCAAGCGCAATTGCGAAATCCACCTGTCGTTTAAAGGCGTCAACGCGGACAACAAACACGGATAACTCGCCGCCTACGCTAAAACGTTTGCGCGAACGTCTGCCGATAAGTTGCCGGCGTGCCGAATCAAATAAATAAAAGTCATCCATCAACGAGGAGACGTGAATCAAACCGGTCACCAGAGCATCCGGCAGTTCCACCATCAATCCATAGTTGCGGACATCAATAATGGTGGCGCGAAAAATCTGAGGATTCCGTTCATCGAGCTGCCGTTGAAAGAATTCGAGTTTCTTCATCTGAATGGCGTCCCCCTCCGCGTCGGCAGCAGTTCGTTCCGTGATTGAAATGTGCTCGGAAATGGAAGCGATCTCGGCCATGTCGGGATGATAGGGCTTGCTACTCCGTGACCGCCATTCCGCGGGTCGGGAGACAGCGGACGGCAACGGAGGGCCGTCCCTACCAAGAGCACGATGCACAACCAAATCGGCGTAGCGCCGAATCGGGCTTGTGAAATGCAAGTAATTTGACTTGGCCAACCCGTAATGCCCGAGCGGCTGCGGAGAGTAACGGGCGCGTTTCAAACTTTTAAGCAACGCGACCTTGAGCGCTTGTTCTTCCGGTTTTCCACGGAATGACGCCAGCAATCGCTGCAGTTCTGCGCGATGAGTCAGGTCGCCAACGCGGTAATCAAAGCCAAGAACGAATTCGCGATACTCTGCCAATTTTTCTGGATCTGGATTTTCGTGAACCCGATAAACGGTCGGGATCGCGCGCTTTTTGAGTTCGCGCGCAACAGCCTCGTTCGCGACCAGCATGAATTCTTCGATCAGTTGGTGCGATTTATCGTTCTCGACACGCTCCAATTTTACAGGATGCCCCTCTTTATCGACCCAGACTTTTACCTCTGGAAAGTCGAGGTCCAGTGCGCCATGCTCGAATCGTTTCTGTCGCAACAGCGTTGCGAGTTCCCAGGCAACGTGCAGCCGTTCGCCCAACTGATCGCTGGGCGTCGCGTTCAGGATCGCGTAAGCCTGTTTGTACGTAAGCCGATGCGCGCTTCGAATTACGCTGTGTGCAAACCGGGCGCTTTTTGCGGTCCCATGCTTATCGAAATGGATAAATACTGAGTGGGTGAGCCGATCGACGTCAGGATTGAGGCTGCAAACACCGGTGCTCAATCGCTCAGGCAACATCGGGATCACACGGTCCGGGAGA
>QHRI01000389.1 GCA_003221375.1 Verrucomicrobiota bacterium | reverse complement strand
TGTACACGTCGCAATCAACCGATTAATGGAATTTGCTACAACGTGCAACACCTACATCGAGATGAGCGCACCGTGGAAACTGGCCAAAGAGCCAGGGCGGGCCGAAGCGCTGGATCATGTTTTGTTCGTGCTCGCAGAGTCGCTGCGCATTATTGCCGTTCTCATTTCACCGATTTTGCCAACTCCTGCGCGCGAGATTTTTTACCAGCTTAATGTTCGCGAAGAACGTCAACGATTCGATGCAACTTGGGGCGGTTTAGCAGACACGCATCATCTGGGCAAACCGGTGCCCTTGTTCCCGCGGATTGAATCCTGACTGCTGGGAGCGCATGCGTCTCGCGTGCTCGTTTTGGTGTTTCGCCAAACAATCTTTTCTTACAGAATTCTTGATGTTGCGCCGCACCAAAGAAAGTTCGCGATGGTGAGACACCATCGCCAGAGACGCGAGACGAGTGCGCTCGCCAGCAATCGGCGTCTTCGGCGATCGCGCTCTTCCTATTGCGCGCACTCTTCGAATGCCGCTGGCTCACCGCGCAGATGCGCCAGAACTTCACCGGCGAAATGCAGCGATCCGGTAATCAAGATCGGATGTGGTCTCGAGCGCGCAAGATCGAATGCTTTACCAATTGATGGAGTGATGGAGTGGGGGAGTGCTGGTCTAATTTTTGTCAAAACGTTTGCTAACTCTCCTGGATCGGCGGCTCGTTGGCTTTGAATCTTCGGAAGCACAACTGAGTCAGTAATTGGCACGAGCGCTTCGCAAATTTCGTACAGGTTCTTGTCGGAAAGAATCGCCAGAATCAGTGTCGCCCGCTGAGCACCAAACATTTCGCGCCATGTTTCTGCAAGCATTCGTGCGGCGGCGGGATTATGCGCGCCATCGATGATGGTGCGTTCGTCCCATCGTTGGAAACGCGCCGGCCAATCGATGGACTCAAGTCCCCGTGCAATCGCTGAGTCGTCGACATCGATTTTTACTGCGCGAAGCGCGGCAACTGCAAGAGCCGCATTTTCTTTTTGATGCGACCCAGCGAGTGCGATGGGAGTTGCATCATAAAGATTAGTTACGAACTGCAATGGCGCATTGCATTCGGTAGCGCGCGCACGAATCTCTTTTTCGGCGTCCGGACGCTGAGAGGCAGAAACAACAGGTACACCTGGTTTGATAATGCCAGCTTTTTCAGCGGCGATTTCGGAAAGTGTTTTGCCCAGCCATTTTTCGTGATCGAAATCGATCGGCGTGATCACCGAAACATTTGATGGGATTGCATTCGTGGCATCGAGGCGGCCACCGAGACCAGTTTCCAGGACAACGATCTCGACCTTCGCATCCGAGAAGTGCTTGATGGCTAGCGCGGTCACCACCTCGAAGAATGTGGGATGCGGATCCCAGGTCGCGACAAGATTGCGGATAGTCGTTAGGCCATGTGCGACCGCTTCTTCAGAAATCACGTCGCCGTTTACCCGAATGCGTTCGCGAAACGTGACCAGGTGAGGAGACGTGAACAGGCCAGTGCGATATCCTTGAGCCCGGCAAATCGAATCGATCATGGCACAAACGGAGCCCTTGCCGTTTGTTCCAGCGATGTGAATGACCTTCCAAGGAATGGCGGCTTCGGAGTCGCCGAGGGTGACCTGGAGATCGCCCCTCCTTGAAAGTTCGTCGAGCAAGCGCTTGATGTTTTCCAAGCCGAGCTTGATCCCGAAGCGTTGCAGGCTGTAAAGCCAGGCGAGCGCTTCATGGTACGTTAAAGGAGGTCGCGTCACAGCCTCCATCGCTTTGCTACGGCGTGCCAGGAACGCCCTCCCACGTTCACGGCGCGACAGTGAAGTAATTGAGCAATCGACTGATCTGCTCGCGCATTTTTTTGCGGTGCACAAGCAGTCTGAAATCTCTCGGGTAGGTCCTGATGCGTGGTTTCCCTGATAACACGAGGACCCGCGAAACCGATCATGCTTCTTGGTTCGGCGATAATTACATCGCCCAGCGATGCAAAGCTTGCCATGACGCCGGCGGTGGTCGGATTTGTCAGGACCGAAACATAAGGAAGCCTGGCTTCCGCGTGACGAGCGAGTGCGCCGCTCGTCTTGGCCATCTGCATCAAGCTCAACATTCCTTCGTACATACGAGCTCCGCCGGACGCGGCAACGATGATCACTGCGCAGCGCTCGGCGGTTCCATATTCAATTGTGCGCGTGATTCTCTCGCCGACGACCGAACCCATGGTGGCCGCGAGAAACCCAAAATCCATCACCGCGATCGCGACCTTGTGGCCATCAAGAATACCGTGGCCGCTGATTACGGCATCAAGAAGGCCAGTGCGTTCCTGATAGGTCTTGAGCCGTTCTTTGTAATTGGCCATTCCCCGGAAACGCAGGACGTCCACTGATTTCAGGCCGGCATCCATTTCCACAAAAGAGTCCGGGTCCAGAAGATTCTGAATTCGCTCCTTGGCCGGTTGCGCAAAATGATAAT
>QHRI01000388.1 GCA_003221375.1 Verrucomicrobiota bacterium | reverse complement strand
CCCGCGCGGTGAGCAATTCAGCAAGCAGACTCGCTTGATTGAATCCGCGTTCCCGCTGGCGAGTTGAATGCAATGGCACGGGCACGATGATGTCGAACTGCCGCCCGCGAAGACGTTCGTCGTCAAACGCTGCGCAGAGCCAACGTGCCACGAGATGTCGCAAGTGAACCTGACGCCCGTACTTAAATTCGTGTATGATCTGGCGAACAATACCCCGCCCACGGTACGCGGCCACCGCTGCATCAAAATAAATGGTGCGATGGGCGCAGTTGGCGCAGGTGAACGCGGTTGCGATAGCCCCTTCGAAGGGCTCCGAGCATTGCTGGCAAAACGGCGCAACAATACGGATGGCCTTCGCTTCGCATTGCTCGCAGAGATATTCTCCAGCTCGAGTTTTGCCGCTGCAAAGCGTGCATACCGGCGGGTAAAGAAGCGATGTCGCCGCTTCAAACAGTTCAAA
>QHRI01000387.1 GCA_003221375.1 Verrucomicrobiota bacterium | reverse complement strand
GGTCGTGATGTAAAAAATTTCAACGCGCTGCGAACCCTCGTGGCCCAGACCCCATTGAATAAACAAGTCGACCTGGAAGTTCTGCGTAATGGGAAACCCCTCCAGGTGAAAACGCAGATCAAAGAGCAACCGATTGATTACCAGGGTTCGGGTGTCACACCACGAGGGAACCAGCCACAGCGGCAACCGCAGCCGCAACGCCCGAGGACACCCAGTGACCAACAAGCAACCGGCGGCCCTCTCTCCTCAATTCATGTTGAAGAACTAACTCCAGAAACAGCGCGCCAGTTGGATCTTCCTGCCAATGTGCAGGGTGTTTTGGTTGCTGGGGTCGATCCCGACAGTGGCGTAGCGGAATTGCGAAAAGGCGATGTGATCGAAGAAATCAATCAACAACCGGTTACATCAGTTGCGGAATACAATAAGATCGCTGCATCGCTTGATCCCGGCCAGCCGCAAGTCTTGTCCGTTTGTCACGGACGAATGCGCTCGTTCCTCGTCCTGCGTCCGCGGTAGCTGTAGCCTCCTCGCTGTGTGGAGGCGTTGGCTGGACGCAGAGCCGTGGCTACTTAAGAGCAGAAAATATTTCTCAGCACACGATCGCGTGACGGTGGCAAACGCCGGAGAGCATTTCCCTGAGCGCGTCTAGAACGCGGTTCACCGACGCTTCCACTGATTCGAAATTTTGGTCGCCGATATAACGACTCAGCATTTCACGTTCAGTAGCGGAATGTTCGCGGTCCGCCTCGATGTGAACGGTGAAATATTCGTACTGCTCAGGTTTGGTGAATCCGTAGTGTTTCTTGAGTCCTTCAATTTTCGATTCACAAATCGCGGGGATTTGGCTTTCGTACGCGTACAGTGCGCCCAGTCCTTCCGCCGTTGATCCCTGACCGCAAACAGACCGGAATGTGTCGATCAGCTTTTTCGTTTCCGGTCGTTTCTCGGTCTGCGCAAGCTCGGCATCTTCGACGCCGAGACTATCTGCGAACTTTTTCCAAAGCTCCGGATGATTTGGTGAGCCAGATTCTTCGTCTATCAAATTGTTGAGCAATTGTTTTCGTGTGTGCTGATCATAACACTTCGCATGCACCGCCGACAGATACGTCGGAAACGCCGCAACGTGGTGATAGTACTGCTGCGCATAATCTGTGAGTGCACCCTTGCTTAATTCCCCGCGCGTCCACGCGAGATAAAACGGATGCTTCAAAAGATGTTTCTGCGCGATATCCTTGTCGATACTGTCGAGATAGTCGTTCATAATCAGCGTTAAAACGCTTGGGTTATTTTCTGTCACTCCTCTCCGCACTGAAGATAACACTCACACAGACTTTAAAATGTGTTTGATGCCGCGGACGGGAATGACGACCCAGGCAGGCCGATTGTTCAACTCGTACCCAATTTCGTAAACGGCTTTATCGAGCAAATAGGCTTCGAGCATGATTTGAAGGTCTTCGCTGTTTTCCGGGATGAAGACGGCGTTGCCTGTTGTCTTCAAGTAGCTCTGCAGAAAGAGGCTGCCCATGTGACGATACCAGAGATCGGCCCACCGTTCCAAAAATGGCACATCCTCTTTGCGCATGGCCGGTTGCCAAAGCGCGCTGTAGGCGGCGTATTGAAAGGACCGCATCATGCCGGCGACATCACGGAGTGCGGAGCGTTTCAGTTTGCGCTCGCTGAGCGGTCGCGCCGGTTCACCTTCGAAGTCCAAAATGACAAAGTCTTTTCCTGTATAAAGCAATTGACCAAGATGATAGTCGCCGTGAATCCGGATCTTTGCGGCATTGGTGCGTCGATCGAGTAACCGTTTTTCTCGTGCGAGTATCTCTTGTTCAGCGCTGAGGACTTCCTTTGCTTCGTCGCGGAAAGTCGCCGGAAGGTCGGATAATTTCTTTTCCAAAAGAGTAAACGCGCGTCGTAGCGACGCCCGCATGTTTTGGTAAACGGAGCGTTGCGCCATCGTGTTGAATGGCTCGGGGCGGAACGCCGGAACGTCCAGCGACGATGCGAGCGCGAGGTGCAATTCGCCGGTGCGTTGGCCGAGCAACATCGTTTTCTCAGGATAGACTCCGCCAATCAGCTCATCGAGTAGCGTTCCCGGAGGTGCGATTTCATTCTGAAGGTCGGCCTTGCGCGCCAGTACGCGCTCGTAATAACGCCCTACTGCGTCCAGGGTGAGCACCCAACCATCACCCTGGTTAGCGATGGCACGTTGCAGCAAACACACTACGGTCGGTTCCGCTTTCGGGCGGCGATATTCCATCGCGCCGACAAACGCCGGTACATTTGGAAACTCGGTGCGCTCTGTAAGAAACCGAGTTATTTCAACGTCGGGATTAACGCCGTCCTCGATCTTACGGTAGAGTTTCAGGAAAAATTTATTATCAAAGAGCATCGACGAGTTGCTCTGCTCTATTCCTAGCACCTGCGAATCCCCGGGCAGAATGGATTGATCAGTTTCAAAAGACCTGGCTGTGGTGCCAACGAGCTCGCCGGCATGGCCCTTTATCGCCTGGTGTTTTAGGATTGTGTTAAACAACTTCGAGCGACACTCCGCATCCCATGTTGCATCAAACAGAATCTTTTCTCCATTACCTTCGAAACGTGCGATTACGGCGTGCGGAGCAGCGCGAGAAACGGCGCGTGCAGCATCGCCCGAGGCGATTTGGACCGGGAGAACATACGTCTCGGTGGGTGCATCGAGATAGTTCACTTCGACGAACCAAAGTTGGACAGCATCGGAGTCATCCGACATTGCAGGCTGCTCAATGACCTTCAAATTACGAAAAGCTCGCGCTTTCGAACCGAACCAGCGGCAGGTCTGAAGATACCGGGGCAAGATTTCGCCTTCGATCGTAGCGCGTTGACCATTAGCCAGCAGCGCCTTCAATTCCATTGGTGCGCCGATCACCGGTACCGCTCTCTTTCTCGGCGCGCGACGTCCGTCGGTCGGCGCATGCAGCGCAAACCAATAGTGTGCATGTGGGCCCAGCGTGATGACGTAGCGAGATTTTCTAATTGGCCGAAAGAGATTGCGGCTAAAAACCTCCATCGGCACGCAACCGGCGAAGCGAGCAAGATCCAGTTCCACCGATTGAGCAAAGCGGGACAGATTCACGACCACCAAAATGATTTCGTCCCCGTATCGGCGAAGGAAGGCGAGAACCTTGGGATTGTCGGGATAGAGAAATTCAAGCGAGCCGCGCGAAAACGCCTTGAAATTTTTCCGCATTGCGATGACTCGGCGTGTCCACCAGAGCAATGAAGAGAGATTTTTCTGCTGGTTTTCTACATTGATGGCTTCGTAGTGATATTCGGGGTCGATCGTAACCGGTAGATAAAGCTGCTGCGGATTTGCTCTGGAAAATCCGGCGTTGCGGTCCGGGCTCCACTGCATTGGAGTCCGGCAACCGTTGCGATCGCCGAGATAGAAATTGTCGCCCATGCCGATCTCATCTCCGTAATAAATGATCGGAGTACCAGGCATTGAAAACAGCAGTATATTGAGCAGCTCGATTTTGCGGCGGCTATTTACGAGCAACGGCGCAAGGC
>QHRI01000386.1 GCA_003221375.1 Verrucomicrobiota bacterium | reverse complement strand
GGTGGCGACAGTTGAGCGCTTCGGTGAATGCTATTTTTCTGCGTGTGAAGGTGATCTCTTCAGGAGAGCGACAGGTATGATAATCAGCAACCGCGGGCGGAGCTATTCGAGTAAGTGCAAGAGCGCTGCCGCCACGCTCGTCATTCTGCTCTTTACGCCTGTGCTCGGGGATGCCGAATCCATCGGTGCGTCGGCAAAAACGTGGATAGAAATCAAAGCGGCCCACAAGGCAGCGGAGGCGCTCTCGAATCCCAACGTAACGGCAAAAGAGCGTCTGGGTGTGGAGCAAATCTACTACCAACTCGTCCGGGATCATCCGCAGTCTGTGCCGGCGCAAAATGCGCTTGCCGCATTTCTCTGGAAAAACGGGAAACCGCAAGCAGCCGTCGAACATTGGCGGACAGCACAACGGCTCGACCCGATGAATGGAGAAGCGGCCAACTCGTTAGGCGGCGCCTACCTCAGGATAGGCCGAGTCCGGGAAGCAGCAGAGCAGTTTCTTTTGGCGGTTCGCTCTGAAAGTGATAATCCCGATTATCATTTGGACCTCGGGAACGTCGAGTTCCTCTTCCGCAGTGACCTGACTGCGGCTTGGAAAATCGATTCTGCAGAATTGTTGCGACGCGCGCTTTTTCAATATCGCGAAGCCAGCCGACTCGCACCGAACGACCTCGAATACGCCCGAGCTTACGCAGAAACATTCTACGGAGTGCCGAACCCCGATTGGAGTCAGGCGCAGGTCGCCTGGCAGCATTATCTCGAGCTCTCTACGAACCGGAATTTTGCTTATTTGCAGCTCGCGCGGGTCAGCCTCAAGCAGAACAAGAAAGCCGAAGCGCTGTCTTTCCTTGATAAAATTTCAGACCCGTCGTTTTTCCAAATAAAAGAAAAGCTGCGCAAGCAAGCAGAAGCACTCTAGATGACGACGAAGTAAGCTTTGGATAAACCGATCAGGCGGAGCGACGTCGAACGCGATTTGCTTGTGTGCCGCTTTAACGCGGCAAAGCCAACGTGGATTGCGAAAACATTGTCAATCGTGGTGCGTTCGCCGCGGCGAACGCCAATCTAAGCAAGACAATATCCCGGCGTTTGCCACAACGAAACCGACGGGCACCGAGCGACATGGACGGGGCAGGGCAACGGTCGAGCGAACGGGAAGCGAGCGAGTCAAACGCCCTACAAATTCCGCGCACTTTGCCCTTCATTTCCCGTGCGGTTTTGTTAAGAAGGAAAAGGTGAAGAGCAAGCTGCTTGTTATCATCTCCATTGTTCTTGCTGTTTCGGTAGCCGCGCCAGCCTTTGCTGGAGGCAGAAAGAAGAAGGCATCCCCGGCACCGAAGTATCACGCAACGGTTATTTCAAGCGTGACCGGGAATACGATTACTGTGACACAAGACAAAGTGACAAGAGCGTTCACGATCACGCGATTTAGTGAAATCATGGTGAACGGACAAAAAGCAACCATGGCCGATCTAAAACCCGGGATGACCGTTACCGTCACGATCGGAGTGGATCCTTCTCAGGCCAGTCGTGTCGTTGCAACGGGTGTGCCTGGCGGCGGGAAGAAGATGTGAGATGCTAGCAACGAATGACAAATGACGAAGCACGAAGGAATGACAAATGCCAAAGTCCGAACTCTCCCTCGCGCGTTTTAGCATCGCTGGTTCGATCGTCATTCGAGCTTCGACATTAGTTCGTCATTCGTCATTCGGATTTCGTCATTAGCGCCCGAGCGCTGGAACGGCGAGCGATCCCCTCAATGTCACTCGCTTCACGCGCGACGTGTATGCGTTTTTCGAATCATATACTGAATAAATCGCGAGGCCCCAGAGTCGAATGCCTCATAACGATTTCTCATTCTTATGAAAAAAATTTTGACTGCATTAGCTGTGCTTGCTCTGACTGCCTCTGCTCTTCAGCAGGCGAGGGGAGAGGATGTCTCAGTTGATTATTTTTACGATAATCTTTCGGGCGGAAACTGGATTGACGTTGAAGGTTACGGATACGGCTGGCAGCCTGACGTAGCGGTAAACGATCAGAATTGGCGTCCTTACGCGGATGGTTATTGGGCTTACGACTTGGTTTCCGGGAGACGATCTGGACTGGGGCCCTGCATGGGTTTCGTGGCGAACCGGCGGCGATTATATTGGCTGGGCGCCTTTGCCTCCACGCCGTCCGGGCGTCGTTTATGAGGGGCGGCCAATCGGTCCTCAGGTAGACATCGAGTTCGATATCGGGCCCGAATATTACAACTTTTGCGAAGTTCGCTACATCGGGGAACCGGTCCTGCGCAACTACATCGCTCCCCCAGTCCAGAACGTCACCTACATCAATAACACGGTGAACGTGACGAACATCACGGTCAAAAATAATGTGGTTTACAATTACGGGCCGAATTACGAGGCGTTAAGCGCGCACTCGACCCGGCCGATTCAGCGGCTCAGCATCGAGCGACAGTCGGCGGCAAATCTCTCCGCAGCCGCCAAATCCGGCGGGCTCACCAAAGTTCAGGGCAACAAACTGGTGGTGGCTGCTCCGCCCAGGCTCGCCAAGGCACCTCCAACTGCCAAGCCTCCGGCTGTGAAAACGAAAGTTGCGCAGCCGAAGCTCAACCGCGGTTGGGCCGGAGTCCAAAACGAAGCGCAGCTGAAGCAAAAGATTAAGACTGAAAATCCCAAGAACGTTCCACCGCCGACTGGCGCTGCTGCGCGTGGGGCAGGGAGTCCGCCGACAGCAGTTGGTGCCGCTCCAACGGCTCCAGCCGCGGCCGGGGCACCGCTAGTTTCGCCAGCCGCAACAGGCAAGCCGGGTCATATCCCACCGGGAGCAAAACAGACCTCGGCCCGGAGCGACAACCAGTCCGGCTGGAGGACCAGGCGAAGCTGCGGCGCGATCTTTCCGAGCTTCACCACCACAGGAGCCCGGGCGTCCACCAAGGGGCAGGGCTGCTGTAACTCCACCAAACTCGGGTCAGCCTGGCGGTCCTCCGAGCATGCTAGAGCAAGGTCACCTCAAAAAGCCGGAGACCAAACCAGCTGGAACTCCTCCGGCACCGAGAGCAAGTGAACGTCGCGGCGGTGCAGAGCGAAGCCCTGGCTACGGCCAGCCTGGCACGCCACCTACTGGAGCAGGTCTTGGCGAAGCGCCAGGTGGGAAAGGGCGTGGACAACCTGGCGTTCAGCGACCTCCAAACACACCACCTGCCGGCGGCGGCACCGGTGAAATGCAAGGCAGAAGAGAGAGAGCGCAAGGTGCTGCTACCGGTCAACCTGGCGGGCAGCCCCGAGGCGGAGTGCCTGCTGCGACTGAGCAGGGGCAGGGCAAGCCGGAGCGCGGAAAGAAAAAGGCAGCAGAGGGGACTCCACCGCCGAGGCCATAATAAATTCTGTTAATCTAGCTTAGCCGCTCCGGAGTAAAATTCCGGGGCTGCTTTTTCCATGGCTGCCGATCTTCTGTAGCCGCCTCGCTGCGTCGAGGCACGGCGACGCAGCACCGTGGCTACAGCAGCTCTGCAATTTGCACAGCGTTCAGAGCCGCGCCTTTGAGTAATTGAT
>QHRI01000325.1 GCA_003221375.1 Verrucomicrobiota bacterium | reverse complement strand
ACGCTTCGCCACGATTGAAGCGATCAAACAATTCGATTCCGGTGGTGGCAACGCCACCGTCTCGAAGCAAGTGCGCGATCTGATCGAGCCGACTCTTACGCCCGCCACGTTTGGAAGCGTCAAAGCCACCCACATCATCAGTGACCTGCTTACGATTGCCGCACTTTGCGCGATGGAGCTTCGAAGAAGAAGGCTCAAAGCCACTCCGAGCACGCCCTGAAACGTTCGATTCCCGAGACCGTACGTGAAGTTCAACGACGAGAACGTGTCGCGATGTCTACTTTGGGGATGTTCTTCGACTGCGCAGCGTGCGACAGCAATCACGATTTTTCCTGAAACAATTCGTTCAAGTCACCGGTCTTGGCGCCATTGGCCAGAAGTTTGAAGGTGCCGTTGGTTTTGATATCCTGCGCGGCGCGTAGGAATGTGCCCCATGCAGCCAGCGCGAGACCGGAACCGACAGAGATGCGGCGCACACCAAGATCGGCCAACTGGGAAAGCGAAAGTTGATGGTTGAACCCAGAGACCAGGACATTGACTGGTTTCGGCGCGACTATTTTCACGATCTGCGATATTTCATCGGTGTTACTGACACCCGGTGCATAAAGACAATCGGCGCCCGCTTCAGCGTAAGCAGCGAGCCGGTCAAGTACTGTACGGAAAGGATCGGGATCGTGCACCAGCCAGGCTTCGCAACGTCCGGTTAGGAGGACGCCACTTCCCGAAGCGTCAATCGCTGAGCGCGCCGCTCGGATACGATCGCTCGCCAATTTTTTCTCGTAGAGCGGAGTGTCCGTCCGGCCCGTGTTGTCCTCGACCGATAAACCGGCGACCCCGGTTGCAACACAAAGTCGCACGTTTGCTGCGACACCTTCCGGATCGTCGGCATAGCCGCCGAGGAAGTCTGCGTTAACCGGCAACGACGTTGCATCCACGATTTCGCGAATGTGCGCGAGCATTTCATCGCGTGGCACGGCGCCGTCGCGTTTTCCGCGCGAAAAAGCGAATCCTGCGGAAGTGGTGGCCGGCGCTTCGAACCCGAGATCTTCCAAATAGATCGCCGTTCCGATGTCCCATGGGTTTGGAAGCACGAAGCATCCAGACTCGTGCATAGCCCAAAATTTTGCAGTGAGAGGTGTCTGTTGCGCTGAGCTCATGTCGAAAATTTATGTCGCGCTAGTTCACGCGCGAGTGTTTTAAGAATTCGATTTGCGGCTGTCATTCCAAAGCTGTCGTAATGGACCTTCGGCTCCGTAAACCGGATCATTATCCGGCATTGGCAACGCCGCGATGTTACGATCGGCCTTCGGTCGTTCGCCTGGCAATCCTCGAAGCAAATCCCAGTCGCGCCCTTCGGGATAAGCTCCTACAACACCAAAATCGTCGCTGGCGACAAGGTTCTGGTGCGCGACTCCGGCCGGGATGACTATCACGTCGCCAGCCTGCACCTCGAGGTTCTCCCCGTGCTCGCCACCGAGTCGCAGAGTTGCCGCGCCGGAATAAACACCCAGCACTTCATGCGATGTGCTGTGGTAATGAGGAAAGGAATAGACGCCGTCTCGCCACGAGTTAGTCCAGTCATTCTCGGCAAAACATTTTTCAAAAACGGATGCCGGATCTTTAGCGTTCGTCGCGATTGCATGCCAATAAAACAGCAAGGCAAGGGGACTGTTCGGGAAAATGCCGTCGTCTTTAAAGGTTAATTGTTTTGGCTGAACGAAATCGTGTTGTTTGATCATGAGTCGCGCCTTTCATCAAAAGGAACGCAAGAAGACTCGAAGGTGGCCTTACCGACGGTGGATTTCATAGCTCCTAGTTCAATTCGCTAGGCAAGTGTTGTAGCCGCCTCGCTGTGTCGAGGCGTTCCGGCGGTGTTGCTCATAGACTGTACGGCGACCCCCGCGGCGGGCAGGCTTTGCCCTGGCTACAACATGGCATGTAGACAAAGTGGCTTAGACGATTGAGCGGAGTACGCCGCCTTCGACGCGTAGCGCGGCGCCATTGGTAGCAGATGAAAGAGGGCTTGCCACAAACGCAACCAGTGCGGCTACTTCCTCGATTGTGGCAAACAACATCGGCAATGAATTGTTCGACGCCTTCCGATCGCGTTGGACCAGCGAGAATGGAATTCACCGTGACGCCGGTGCCTGAAGTTGTTTCTGCCAGGCCGCGGGCTAGCGCCACCTGCATCGTCTTGGTTACGCCGTAATGAATCATTTCGACTGGGATGTTCACAGCGGACTCACTGGAGATGAAAATGATGCGACCCCAATCTGCTGCCTGCATCTGTGGCAGGTAATGTCGGCATAGTCGCACCCCGCTCATAAAATTTGTCTCGATGATAGAATACCAGTCGTCATCGGTGATTTTCTCGAACGGCTTCGGCTCGTACACGCCGAGATTATTGACAAGTATGTCTACTGACGGCATACGGTCGATACACTTCGCGGTGCCGTGCGCCGTTGCGAGATCGGTAGCTATGCCGCTGACGTTCGCTTCGCGGATTTGCTGTTGAATTCTTTTGAGCGCTGCATCGACTCGATTCTGAGTGCGACCAGTCAGAACAACGGATGCTCCCTCGCCCGCCAGGACGCGCGCAATCGCAAAGCCGATACCAGCCGTCGAGCCTGTAACCAACGCTTTTTTTCCTTCTAATTGCAGATTCATAGCTTCAAGGAGCCTCGGGCTTCTGCGCGAAACGTCTTTCCCGATTCAGTTTATGCGGTTGAGAATGATGTCGAGACTCGCAGATATCAGCCTCGGAGCTGCTGAATTGGAAGTGAGCACTGAGAGTGATGCCCACCTCCATTTGTTTCGCGTCCCTTTATGAGAAGGGGGTATGTAAAATCCGATCATCTGATTCCCAGCGATCGAAGCGTGGCCGCGTCGAGCGTCCCTGTCACGCTGAGATTGTTGTCGTCCTGATAACGGGCAAGCGCGGCCTCTGTCTGGTCGCCAACAGCTCCATCGATCTCGCCGTTATAGTAACCAAGCTTCGCGAGCTCCGACTGAACCGCGCTCACGGTCGGGTTATTCGCGTCTTGATCAGGAACAGCGTAGGCCGAATCATTGTCGTTGTTACCCTGGTAGTAATCGTACGGATAGGAACCGCTGTAAGAATCATAGGGGTAACTATAGTTGTAGTCGGACGGGTAACCGTAGTTGTCGTACGGATAACCGTAGTCGTAAGCGTAAGGGTAGTAATCCCAAGGATCCAGTCCCCACCAGAAACCACCTATAAATACAAAGACCTTATTATGGTGGAAATGTGAGTGGTGCCGATCCCAGTCGCGGTGCCAGTTCGAATCATGACGCTCAGATGCGTGGTTCTTGACGAACGACTGACGGTTTGCCACCGTCTGACGTTTTGCTGCGGTCGAAGTGCGCGGATCCGAAACTCGATTCCGCCATGCAACTGAGCCTGCACGGTTTAGTTGCTGACTGCCTCGATTGACTTGCGAATTTAAGACTCGCGTGTTTTGCCCCGTCGATGACCCGGTGCGATTTTGCCTAATCGTCGAGATTCTGCCACCGGTCGAAGTTATTGA
>QHRI01000324.1 GCA_003221375.1 Verrucomicrobiota bacterium | reverse complement strand
CGAACACACACGTGACTTGTGCCTAACGACATCCGTTTATCAGAATTGAATGTTGGGGCTATAATCAACACCTCAAGCGGAGGTGGCAATTCGGAATCTGAGCAGAAGATGTTCAGAATCCTTACGCGTGCGGGTATTGTTGAGCCGAAACTGTGGTGTGGCGAGGCAACAGAAATGGAGCGGTTCTTCGCGGAGGCTGCCGGGCAGAAGCTGGATATTTTCATCGTGCTTGGTGGCGATGGCACCATCCGGACAGCTGCAGAAGCATGCGCCGAAAAGGGATCCTATTTTATTCCGCTTCCCGGGGGGACGATGAACATGCTTCCTCGAGCGTTGTATGGAGACGTGTCGTGGGAAGAGGGCCTCAAAAAAACGCTCACTGCTCCTTCAACGAAAGTGCTTTCCGGAGGCCGGGTCGCGAACAAACAGTTTTTTATCGCCGCCATTGTGGGGGCGCCTGTGCTTTGGACGCAACCCCGCGAATCTATGCGGGAAGGAAATATAGCTGATGCTATCAAAAAGGGGAGCGTCGCCTTTCGAAGGATGTTTAAAACTAAGGTGCAGTATCTTATCGCAGACGGAGCAAAGGGTGAAACTGAAGCCGTGGCGCTTATCTGCCCGTTGGTATCGGAAGAAATGTCCGATTCAGAGCAAGCGCTTGAAGCCGCGATCATCGATGTGGAAAGCGCGGCTGAGATGGTAGGCCTTGCCACTACTGCTGCCTTTGGGAAATGGCGCGATGACAGAAATATACTTCTCACCAAAACAAAGCGCGTTAATGTGCAATCAACTAAAGAAATTCCTGCGACTCTCGATGGAGAAAAGGTAAATTTAGGCAGGAGCGCGGAGATTGATTTTGTCTCCAGAGCACTCACGGTTCTCGTGCCTGGGAGGTAGGTGCACCGGGACACTTTCGGAGCGAGTGCTCTTTCTAAATTCAGTTTCAAGCCTAAATTGCCGATGACAATAAAGTCGTCGCCTTTTTGGCATCCATATTGTGAAGCGCAAATCGATCCGGAAATCCGCCGCAACTAGCTCAACCGACCTTGCCGACGAACGCTGCCCCAGTGGAGTCGAGGGACTGGACGATATCCTTGCGGGCGGGTTGCCGCGGGACTGCTTTTATTTAGTTCAAGGGGACCCGGGCTCCGGGAAGACAACATTAGCGCTTCAGTTTCTGCTTGAGGGAGTACGCCGAGGCGAGAAGGTCTTTTACATCACGCTTTCAGAGACCAAGGAAGAGTTATTCAAAGTGGCGCGATCACATGGCTGGTCGATAGATAAAATCCCGGTGCTGGATTTGTCCGCCGTTGAGAATCTGCTGCGGCCAGAAGCGCAGACAACCGTTTTTCATCCATCCGAAGTCGAGTTGGCAAAAGTCAGTCAGTTACTGCTTGATGAAGTGCGCAAGGTGCAGCCAGCACGGGTCGCCTTCGATTCGCTTTCCGAATTCCGGTTGATGGCGGAAACCGCTTTGCGCTACCGGCGCCAGCTTCTGATGCTCAAACAGCAGTTCGCAAAATTCAAAAGCACTGTTCTTTTGCTTGACGATAAAATGAACAAGAGGGGGGTGATCGACCCGCACGTGCTCAGCCTCACGCACGGTGTCATCGACATGGAACAACTGTCACCCGACTATGGTACCTCGCGTCGGCGGCTGCGCGTCTCGAAATTACGGGCCGTAAAATTCCAGGAAGGCTATCATGATTATATTATCGCCACCGGCGGTTTGCGTGTTTTTCCGCGGATGATCGCCGCTGAGCATCGTACCGATTTTCGGCACGGGCCCGTTTCCAGCGGAATCAAGGAATTGGATGCCTTGTGCGGCGGTGGGCTGGATCGAGGGACAACCACCCTCGTAATCGGCCAGGTCGGCACTGGTAAATCTACTCTAGCTTTGCAATACGCTGTCCAAATGGCCGATCAAGGTGAACGCTCTATGATATTCACGTTTGACGAAACGCGCAGCGTGATGCTGAGCCGAGCCAAAGCGTTGGGGTTCAAGTTGGAAAAAGCGATCGAAAGCGGCACGATTACGGTACAGCAAGTTGATCCCGCCGAACTTTCGCCCGGGGAATTCGCGGTTCGTATTTTGCGTGGCGTGGAGGCAGGTTGCCAACTCGTCGCGATTGACAGTCTCAACGGTTATCTCAACGCCATGCCGGGCGAGAAGTACCTGAACAACCAGCTGCACGAACTCTGCACCTGTCTCAACCAGCAGGGTGTCGTCACGATCCTCGTTTTAGCCCAACACGGATTGGCTGACGCCGCCGAAGCGCCTGTGGACCTTAGTTATCTTTCGGACACCGTGGTAAGCCTGCGATATTTCGAAGCTTACGGAGAAGTGAAACAAGCTATTGCCGTGGTTAAGAAGCGCAGTGGAGGGCACGAGAAAACCATGCGCGAATTCAAATTGATCTCGGGCAAAGGCATCGTTATCGGCGAGCCGCTAAAACAGTTTCAAGGCGTGCTGACCGGCGTGCCCATTTTCCGTGGCAGTGAAAAGCAAATAATGAAAGCTCGTTGAAGGTAAGGATGCAATCGCGGAGCAATTTCAATTTCCGTGCGCCAGCAGCCAAGCCGTTGACGAATGATACTACTCACGACGCACTTGCACGCGTGTCGCGAATGCAAAAAAACGAGCGAGTGATTATTATTGCGCCCGTCGGACAGGATGCCGCCGCCATGGCGGCTTTGCTGGACACCCAAGGTTTTGAAACACAAATTTGCAATGGGTCGGTTGAATGTTCTCGAGAAGTCATAGATAGGGCAGGCGCGCTACTGCTTACCGAGGAAGCGCTGGAATCGCCACCCGGCTCGCTTCTTTTGGACGCTCTTAAAACGCAACCGCCCTGGTCCGAATTACCGCTCATTATTCTCACTAGCGGCGGCGAATCGCGCCGGGCGGGATTACTAAATTTGGCGGTTGCGGCTGCCGGATCTGTAACGTTACTGGAGCGGCCTGTCGGCACCTTGACGCTGATGCGCTCAGTGCAGGTTGCATTACGTTCTCGCCGGCGGCAATATCAGGTGCGAAACCTTGTCAGCCAGCTGGCCGACTTAAACCAAACGCTCGAACAGCGGGTAGCCGAGCGAACTGCCAAAGCGGTCGAACAGGCAGAGAAACTCCGGCTTCTCTCGACTCAATTGTCGCTCGCAGAGGAAGCGGAGCGTCGGCGCATAGCCGAGATGCTGCATGAAGATCTACAGCAATTACTGGTGGCAGCGCGGTTGCAACTTGCCGCGCTGTGCAGAACGCCAGACACCAGCGAACGAGAACCGATCGCCCGCGAAATTGCCGACGTACTCGAGCGCTCGTTTAAGTTAACAAGGTCTCTTAGCGT
>QHRI01000323.1 GCA_003221375.1 Verrucomicrobiota bacterium | reverse complement strand
GCAAATAACAAATAGGCTCAATAGATGAAAACCAACATCAGCACTCCGCCGGGTGAATCAGATAGCCAAGGCCTTCGTATTTCGAGAAAGACACTTTGGATCGGTCGCATCCTGAGTGCGCTGCCTGTGCTGTTCCTGCTCATGGACGGCATCATGAAACTGGTGAAACCGGAGCCTGTTGTGAAAGCAACGATTGAACTCGGATATCCCGAGAGCGTTATCATCGCCCTCGGGGTCATCCTACTGGTTTGCGTGATCCTGTATCTAGTGCCACGCACGGCCATTCTTGGCGCAATACTTTTGACCGGGTATTTCGGTGGTGCCATCGCCACGCAGATGCGCGTCGGCAATCCCTTGTTCAGCCACGTCCTATTCCCGGTCTATCTGGCGGTGCTTATTTGGGGCGGCCTTTTCCTCCGCGATTCACGCCTGCGTGCACTCATTCCGCTGAGGCAAGCGAGGCCCGCGAGCATTAGTCTCGTGCTCGCGCCGAGCAATCTTGGACTACGGCCGACAGAAAGCGGCGGCCAACCCGGTACGTGGCGTGCACCGCAAGCATTGCTCGATGCGGGCCTGGCTCATGCACTAGATGCGGGGGAAACCGTACCGCTCGAGCGACCGACGTATGAGTTCGAGGCCCAGGCCGGGACGAGAATACGCAATGGTCTGTCCATCCGTGCGTTCTCGCTCCAGTTGTCAGAGAAGGTGCGTGACATCCTGAAGAGGAATCGATTTCCGGTAGTCATTGGCGGCGATTGCAGCGTTCTTCTTGGTAGCTTGCATGGTATGCCGCTCGCCGGTGGGCGCGGACTCGTGCACATCGACGGACACAGCGATTTCTTCCATCCCGGGAACTACGACACTACAAAGCGCCTCGGCTCGGCGGCGGGAATGGACCTGGCTCTTGCTAGCGGCCGCGGGGAGTCGCTGCTGACCGATTGGCCGGAGATTGGCAAGCCTCTCGCCAGCGACGCCGACATCGTTCAGTTGGGGGAGCGTGACGCCGAAAGCCCGAGCTTCAAGGATTCCTACGGCGATATCGTTAAGACTGGGATTACGCAGTTCACGATTCAGCGTGTGCTAGCCGACGGGGTCGACGCCACGGCGCGTCGGGTGATCGCGAAACTCGAGGCACGAGGATTGGACAAAGTCTGGTTACATGTCGATCTCGATGTCCTCGATCAATTCGTAATGCCTGCGGTGGACTCCCCAGGAAGTCCGGGCCTTGACTATCTGCAATTAACGGAGCTGGTCGGCACTTTGTGCGATTCTGGGCGCATCTTCGGGGCCAACTTCACCATCTATGATCCCGAAAGAGATCCCGAGGCGCGCTATGCGAGTCCATTGGTTCGTTGTATTGCAGACGGAGTCTGCGGGCAATCTCGTGCCGAAGGGGCGCGACGCAGAATCTAATTCGCCTATGTCTTGGGTGCGCCATCAGGATCGGTACCACAGTCGCGCACTTTTGTTTGTTTTGGCGCTGCTGTTTGCGACGGTTTCTGTGCGCGCGCAGACAAAAATCCGTTCGCTCACTAATGTCATTGAGGGCCACGCCGTCGGGGGTGTAACGGTCGATCTCCTAGGCAATATCTACGTGGCCGATTTTGGCGAATTTGTCTGGAAGATCACGCCGGAGGGCAAGCGTGACGTATTTGCGTCAGGCCTTTATGGCGCGTCCGGCAACGCGATCGACCATGAAGGCAACCTGTTGCAATCGAATTTCTACGGCGATTCAATCACCAAAATTGATCGAAAAGGTCAAATGCAGCCATTCGTCACCAGCGGCCTGAGCGGCCCTGTAGGCATAGCCATTAACAGACAAACAGGGGACGCCTACGTCGCAAATTGCCGCGGTAATTCGATCGCAAAGATTGCGTCAGATGGCACCGTTTCATCATTCGCAAAAAGCGATCTTTTCAGCTGTCCAAACGGTATTTCCTTCGATCGCAATGGAAATCTTTATGTCGTTAACTTCCGTAACAACAAGATGCTGAAGGTCGATTCGAGTGGCGTTGTTGCGCCCTTCGCCACGATATCCAAAAAGGGATTAGGGCATTTATGCTTTAAGGAGGATCGATTCTATGTAACTGCTTTTGAATCGCACGAAATTTACGAGGTTACATTGGATGGAACCGTCAAGCGCATCCTTGGCGATGGCAAGCGCGGAATCGTAGATGGAGCCGCCGCAAAGGCACGGCTGTCGTTCCCTAACGGAATCGCAAGTTCTCCGTGGGGGCGCCGACTTTATATCAATGAGTATGTCAACGACTCAGAGGATTCATTGCCGCGCCGTACGATCGTCCGCGAAATAGCTCTCGAAGCAGCAAAATAGTTGTTGTTAGGTGCTGACTAACACACTGACGGAGGCAAGACTTAGGAAATGAATTGGATCGCCATAGTGAAAGATGAATCGAACAAAGCGCACTGAATTTCGTCGCCTGCCGGGCAGAGGCTCGCACGACTTGAACACCGTTAATGCAATTTTTGATGCGGGCTTTCTCGC
>QHRI01000404.1 GCA_003221375.1 Verrucomicrobiota bacterium | reverse complement strand
ATTTGATCGTACCATCGCAGGACTTTTTCGAAAGCGAGTTTCGATTCGCCGTATGGATTGATCGGACTCGCCGGCGTCGTTTCGTCAATTGGCAAGCGCTCGGGCAATCCGAAAATCGCGCAGGTCGAGGAAAAAACGATTCGTCGAACACCTGTTGTGACCATGGCATCGAGCAGGTTCAATCCATTACAAACGTTGTTGCGAAAATATTTGGACGGATTGCGCATTGACTCGCCAACAAGCGCGTTTGCCGCGAAATGCATCACGGCGTCCGGGCGAGCGCTGGAAAGCGCAGCCTGAATTTGCGCGCGTTCAGCCAGCTCGCCTTGAATAAAGCTAGCGCGTGAATCTACTGCCCGCCGATGACCTTCGGTCAGATTGTCGAAGATGGTTACTTCGTGGGCCTCATTCAATAACAGCTCGGCGCAAACGCTACCGATGTAACCGGCGCCGCCAATAACGAAAATTTTCATGCGCCGGGAAAATGCGGCGCTATTCGCCTTAAATCAAAGTGAACTACGAGTGGGAGAAGTTTGCGCGACGGTTGTTTTCCCCCTTTTCTTCTCAAGAGCCGTCACCATCTGCTGTACGCGACGATGTTTGCAGCGCGGTGCGAGCACTTTCAAACTTTGTTCCTCCGATCCCCACTGCACGATGTCGATGTCCACGTGGCGGACGCCCCAGCGTTTCATTTCCAGCCGGCTAGGCTTATACAAGTCGATGGTATCAGTCCCAACGAGCGCCCACCCGTAATCATCGATTATGTATTCTTCATTTGTCGAAGAGATGCGAAACCGTGTACCAAGCGGATAACGCGACCAATCGGACGCGGCACTCATGACTTTGGCACCGGAAAGGCGACAGCCGACCGCATTGTGGCAGCCGCTTCCCTCGCTATGCGTATAGGCAGTCGTTCGCACGTTTGGTACGCGACGCGCGCTGCTGAGATTTGAATTCGATTGGGTGGCACAGCCTACGATTAAGCAAGCGCTGGCCGCTGCCACCGTAAGGTTAAGGCGCTTCGGCATGGCAATATTGGGTTCTCCCTACCAGCCGAAGCCACGAAGGGCAAGCGATAATTTACAAAAATTCCCTAGGGCCGAGGCGGCCAACCCCTGGAGCCTTCGAGAATGAGCCTCTGGCCCGGCACAACATCACTGTGTGGTCGCTTGCGTTAACTCACTCGTGCAATGCGGACAACGAGTTGCCTTGATGGGGATCTTCATTGCGCACGCCGGACAATTTTTCTCGTCAGGTTCTTTTTCAGCGCGGCGTCGAAGGTTATTAATCGCCCGGACCAGAAGAAAAACCGCTCCTGCGACGATTAGAAAGTTAATCACAAGAGTCATGAAGTTGCCGTAATTCCACGTGATAGCACCGGCCTTCGCCGCGTCCGCCGGAGTATTGAAAACGACGGAGCCATCTTTCGCCGCGCGCAGAACCAGGAATTTGTTAGAGAAATCAAGCCCGCCGGTGAGCAGACTGACTGGCGGCATGATTAGGTCTTTGACTAGCGAATTGACAATGGAACCAAACGCGGCACCGATGATCACACCCACGGCGAGATCGACACAATCACGTTGCGGACCGTCTTACCGGCCATTCGCTCTTGAATTTTCGGGTTCGATAACGCAGCGGCCTTCATCTCCTGGTCCGTCGCAGAAACCGATATCTTCATTCGATCGCGAACCTTTCCGTTAACTTGAAGGACAATTTCCACTTCGTCTTCAACAAGTAGTCGCTCATCATAAGCGGGCCACTGTTGTTCGGTAATATCACCGCGCGCATCCGTAAACTTCGCGTTCAATTTTTCCCATAACTCGGAGGCGATATGCGGCGCGAATGGACTGAGCAGAACCAAAAACCTGCGCATCGACGACAACGGAATCGTTTCGGCTCCTGTGAACGCGTTCACGAAAATCATCATCTGCGAAATTGCTGTGTTAAACGAAAAGGACTCGATGTCCCCGGTAACTTTCTTGATGGTTGCGTGGGTCACCTTTTGCTGTGCCTTGTTCGCGTCGGTGACTTTGATTTTTGCCGACAATTCCCAGTCGCCGCTCTGGTTCTCGGTCATGAACAAACGCCAGACGCGCGCCAGAAAACGCGATACGCCTTCCACACCGCGCATGCTCCAGGGTTTCATTTGTTCCAGCGGTCCCATAAACATCTCGTAACAACGAAAGGCGTCAGCGCCGTACTGGTCGATCACGTCGTCCGGGTTCACGATGTTGCCGCGCGATTTCGACATTTTCTGATTATCTTCACCCAGGATAATTCCTTGATTGACCAACCGCTGGAATGGCTCCGGCTTCGAGACATAGCCGAGATCGAACAACACCTTTTGCCAGAAGCGTGCATAAAGCAGATGCAGGACCGCGTGTTCCGTGCCGCCAACGTACAAATCGACACCACCCGGTTTCTCGCCGCCCATCCAGTAGCGCTCGGCCTGTTCTCCGACAAAACGCTGATCGTTGTTTGGATCACAGAATCGCAGGTAGTACCAACACGAGCCGGCCCATTGCGGCATGACATTCGTTTCGCGTGTCGCTTTTTCGGAATAACGAATCCAATCTTTGGCCTTTGAGAGCGGCGGCTCGCCCGTTCCCGTGGGTTTGTAATCTTCCAGAGACGGTGGCACGACAGGGAGTTCGCTTTCGCTTAACGAACGGTGATTGGCATTCTCCCAAATAATCGGGAACGGCTCGCCCCAATAACGCTGCCGCGAGAAAAGCCAGTCGCGCAATTTGTAATTTACCGCGCCTTTGCCCTGGCCGCGTTCCTCCAGCCACGAGGTGATTTTCTTTTTTGCTTCGGCGCTCGTTAGGTCGTTGATCACTGGAGAATTGATGGCAATGCCTTCGCCCGTGAATCCAAATGCCGGTTCATCGCCCGTTGGCTGGACCACGATCACAATTGGCAGATCGAACTTTTTGGCGAATTCCAGATCGCGTTCGTCATGCGCGGGCACACCACCGATCGCGCCCGTCCCGTAACCAATCAGTACATAATCAGCGATCCAGATCGGAATCTTTTCATTGGTTGCAGGATTAATCGCGTACGCTCCGGTAAATACACCGGTTTTGTCTTTCGACAGATCGGCGCGCTCGAGGTCGCTTTTGCGCGCCGTCCGTTCGCGATACTCGCGCACCGCGGGCCATTGCTCCTCGGTGACAATGAGATCGACAAGCGAATGTTCCGGGGCGAGCACCAGAAACGTCCCATGAAATCGATTTCCGCGCCTTCGCTCCGGCCGATCCAATTGCGCTGGAGTAATTTGATTCCTTCGGGCCAGTCGAGTTTGTCGAGTTCATTCAGCAATCGGTCCGCATACGCGGTAATTCGCAATGTCCACTGGCGCATTGGTCGCCGCACGACCGGAAATCCGCCAATCTCACTTTTTCCGTCTACGACTTCCTCGTTAGCCAAAACAGTCCCCAGTTCCGGGCACCAGTTAACCGGCACGTCAGCGACATAAGCGAGGCGTACTTCATCCGGATTCTTGCCAGGATAAGTTGAAATGGGCTCGGCTTTATTTGTGACCGGATTGAACCAGGAATTGTAAATCTGGAGAAAAATCCACTGGGTCCATTTGTAATAGCGTGGATCGGTTGTGTTAATCTCGCGCTGCCAATCATAGGAAAAACCAATTCGTTTAAGCTGCTTCTTAAACTTTGCCACGTTTTCGCGCGTAGTGATTGCCGGGTGCTGGCCGCTTTTAATCGCGTATTGCTCCGCAGGCAGACCGAATGCGTCCCAGCCCATTGGATGCAAGACATTGAACCCGCGCATTCGTTTGTAGCGCGCAACGATATCGGTCGCGGTGTAGCCTTCAGGATGTCCGACGTGGAGGCCGGCTCCGCTTGGGTAGGGGAACATGTCGAGGATATAAAATTTCGGCTTGGAGGAAGCGAAATTTTTCTCACCCGGATTAGGCACGCAAAAGAGCTGCCGCTCCTCCCAAATGCTCTGCCATTTTGGTTCAATCTGATCGAATGGATACGGTTTGCGACGCTCGTTACTCATGCTGATCTAGAAACTAACAACACGAATGAACCCTAATGGACATAACTATCAGCATCGACATCTGTTTTGATGAAGTCTGGAAACATCGGCTGGAAGTCGATGCTACTATCCGAGCATGCAATTGATTGTAGCCACACGCAACGCGCGCAAGACCCGCGAGATCCAGCGGATTCTCGGGCCAAAATTCGAGGTGCGCGGCCTCTCGGGTGATGATGAGATCCTCGAAATACACGAAAGTGGAAAATCATTCGGAGAAAATGCAATGCTCAAAGCCGTCGCCGTATCCAGGCAATTACCCGGCCTCATCGTCGCAGACGATTCTGGATTGGAAGTTGATGCGCTCGGTGGCGCACCCGGAATTCATTCTGCGCGGTACGCAGGGGCAAGTGCGAGGGACGACGATAGGATCGGCAAGCTACTGTCCGAGCTCGTGAAAGTTGGCGCAAAGGGAAATCAGCGTCATGCGCGATTTCGGTGCGTGCTGGCGCTCGCGCGCCGCGGCGAGATTCTCGGAATTTTCGAGGGAGTAGTGGAAGGGAAGATCGCTGATCGAGCGCGCGGCTTCCGCGGGCTCGGTTACGATCCAGTATTCTTGCCGAACGGATTCGATCAGACCTTCGGGGAACTCG
>QHRI01000403.1 GCA_003221375.1 Verrucomicrobiota bacterium | reverse complement strand
TTTGTCTCGGTGTTTTACGTCACGAGCAACTGGCGCGCGGCGCTGCAAGCGGCGTCGGCAATCCAGTTTTCTATGTTGGCGCCGAGACAGGACGTGATGGCCTGGCCGGGGCGGCGTTTGCTTCGCGCGAATTGACCGAGCAATCGCGCGAAGATCGCCCGGCAGTGCAGGTCGGCGATCCGTTCAAGGAGAAACTTTTACTCGAAGCGTGCCTTGAGCTTCTTGGGCACGATGCTGTCGCCGGCATCCAGGACATGGGCGCAGCGGGGCTTACCTGTTCGACGTGTGAAACCGCCAGCCGCGCCGGAAGTGGTATCGAGATTGACCTTGCGAAAGTTCCAAAACGCGAGCCTGGCATGTCGCCATATGAGATTTTGTTAAGTGAATCGCAGGAACGAATGTTGATTATCGCCAAGCGCGGCAAGGAAAAGCTGGTCCGCGCAATATTCGAGAAATGGGATGTGCCATGCGTTGAGATTGGCCGTGTCACCGACGACGGCTTGATGCGTGTGCGCAATAACGGCTCGATTGCCGCGGAGATTCCTGCCAGGGCGCTGGCCGACGAGGCGCCTCTCTATTCACGGGAAGCGAAATCTCTCCCGACAACTTGGGACGACCGCCGAATCGACAATCTCCCCTTCCTCGATAATCACGAAGCATTGCGCCAACTGCTTCGCGATCCAACCATCGCATCGAAAAACTGGGTGTATCGGCAGTACGACCACACAGTACGCACCGGCACATTGGTGAAGCCGGGTTCGGACGCGGCCGTTTTCTTCGTGCGTTATGCAAATAAAATCCTCGCCGCGACGACTGACTGCAATTCGCTCTATTGCGCGTTGGATCCACGAGTGGGCGGGAAAATTGCCGTAGCCGAAGCGGCGCGGAATCTCATCTGCTCGGGTGCCCGTCCTCTCGCCGTGACCGATAACCTGAACTTTGGCAATCCCTATAAGCCGGAGAATTTTTGGCAATTGCGAGAAGCAGTTGAAGGCGTCGCCGAATCCTGTCGCGCGTTTGGCACGCCAGTTACGGGAGGAAATGTCTCTTTATACAACGAGAGTCCGGCGGGTGTGGTCGATCCAACGCCAACGATCGGAATGGTTGGTTTGATCGACAAGGAAGAGCACATCACGACTCAATGGTTCAAAAACGAGGGTGACGTGATTATTTTGGTTGGCGAAATCGCCGGTGCTGTAGCCGCGGGCGCCGACCGCAGCCGAGAAGAGACGAACGAAAAGAAAGAATCCGAGGCCAATGCCCTCGGCTGCAGCCTCGGTGGCTCGCGTTATCTCAAAGTCTGTCACGGTTTGAAAATTGGTCCGCCGCCGCGCATGGATCTTGGCCACGAAATTAAAATCCAGAACGCGGTCCGCGAAGGGGGTCTCGCTGTCGCGCTCGCCGAATGTTGCTTTAATCCGGACGGACTTGTCGGGGCAGAAATTAACGTAACGCCACCCTCTGGCTTGCGAAGCGGCTTCGATCGCAAGCGGGACGCATGCGCTACTCTTTTTAACGAATCGCAGTCGCGCATCCTGATTTCCATTACGCCCGAAAATCTGCAAAAAACCGCGTCAACCTTGCAGGAGCGACAAGTTCCATTTCGACAGCTGGGTAGAGTTGGCGGCGACCAACTTTGCATCCGCGTCGGCGGCGAGACATCTTCCTGGCCGATTGTCAGTCTGCATGACGATTGGTGGAATGCCATCCGCCGCGCAGTGGAAAGCGATTCAGCGGCCGAAGGTATCCCGAGTCTATGAAGCGCGGTTTACAAGAGAAGTTTGTCACATCTTAAGAACGATTCGTTGAACCGCGCCCGATTTGGTGAATTATTGAGTGTGATCTCTCCAGAACGCATCGACACCGTCCAAGCCGAGACCAATCCTTTCCCGCAGCACGAATGCGGGCTCTTCGGCGTGTTCGGCCACCCAAACGCGGCGGTCTTGACATACTACGGTCTCTTTGCGTTGCAGCATCGCGGCCAGGAGAGCGCCGGAATCGTTACCAGCAATGGTCCGCGTACGACCTTTCTCCAGCATAAGGACATGGGGCTTGTATCGCAGGTTTTTGGACAGGACGAACTAGCGAGACTGAAGGGGACACGTGCCATCGGGCACACGCGCTATTCGACGACGGGCACGAGCACGATCAAAAACGCGCAACCTTTCGTAGTCGATTGTGTGCGCGGTCAGATGGCAATTGCGCACAATGGTAATTTGACCAACGCCGATCTTTTGCGCGATGAACTCGAGCGAAAGGGCTCCATTTTTCAAACCACTGCCGACAGCGAAATCATTTTACATCTCCTGGCGCAACCCTCGGAGAATGGCGGAAATGTTCTGGCGGCGTTGCGCCGGATCCAGGGCGCGTTCTCGCTGATCATCATGAGTGAACGCGAACTGATCGGCGTGCGCGATCCTTTTGGCTGGCGCCCGCTCGCTCTCGGCAAGCTCGATGGCGCCTATTTCCTGGCGTCTGAGACGTGCGCTTTCGATCTGATTCATGCGGAGTTCGTCCGAGAAATTGAGCCGGGCGAAGTGTTGATCATTGATGAAAAAGGATTGCGCTCCGAAAGGCCATTCCCGGACGAGCGCCAGGCATTTTGCATGTTCGAATACGTGTATTTCGCGCGTCCGGACAGCATGATCGGCGGCGTTAACGTGGGCAAAGTGCGTATGGAAATGGGACGCGAACTGGCAAGAAAATTTCCGGTCGATGCAGACATCGTTGTGCCGGTGCCGGATTCGGGAAACTATGCCGCTCTCGGGTTCGCGCAGGAATTAAAGATTCCCTATGCCCACGCCTTTGTACGTAATCACTACATTGGCCGCACGTTTTTGCAGCCAAGCCAGCTCATCCGCGATTTTGATGTGCGGGTAAAGTTGAACCTGATTAAGGAAATGGTGGCCGGAAAGCGGGTCGTCGTTGTGGACGACTCGATCGTGCGCGGAACGACCTCGCGAGCGCGTGTCGTGAATTTGCGCGAAGCTGGCGCAAAGGAAGTGCACATGCGGGTAAGCTGTCCACCACACCGGTTTGCCTGTCATTACGGAATCGATTTTCCCGATCCGGAAAAGTTGATTGCTAACCAGATGCCGATGGAAGACATCTGTAAATACCTTGGTGTCGATAGCCTCGGTTACCTTGATGTGGAAGGCATGGTACGGGCGACTGGAAAACCGATGAATAGTTTTTGCCTCGCCTGTTTCAACGGCGATTATCCCCTGCCCGTCGACCCTGCGTTGGACAAGTTCATCATGGAAAAACGCGAGCAACGCGCCAAAGCGCTCGCCGATCAGGAAGGACATCCAACCTTGTTTGCGGATTTGAAATAGCGGATCTGTCATTTCGAGCCGAAGCCCATTCGACTCGCTTCTCTCCCTGAGGCTAAACTTCGCCAAGTCGAGAAAATCTCTTGCTGTTTAAATTAAAAACAGAGATGTCTCGACTTCGCTCGACATGACAAAAAAGAAAAAAGCCTATGCGTCTGCGGGCGTCGATGTTGATCTTGGCAATCGACTCAAAAAACAGATTCAATCTCTGGTAAAGCAAACGCACGGACCCCAGGTGTTGGGCAGGATTGGCGGTTTCGGGGGATTGTTCCGAGCGAGCTTCCCTGGAATGCGCTGGTAAACCATTGTGTTAACGACATCGCAGTCTTGGGTGCGCGTCCGCTTTTCTTCCTGGATTACATTGGGTGCGGGAAACTCGACCCCAGTGTATTTCAACAATTGCTACGGGGTCTTTCACACGCCTGTCGATTTGCGGGTTGTGCTCTTATTGGCGGCGAAACAGCGCAGTTGCCCGGAATGTATCGCAAGGGAGAATACGATCTCGCGGGCTGCATTATTGGTGTTGTCGATCGCAGGAGGATCATCGACGGAAAGAAAATCGGGCCGGGCGATCTAATTCTCGGACTGGAATCAGCTGGCTTGCATACCAACGGCTACTCGCTGGCACGACAAATTCTGTTCCGCAAAATGCGGCTCAAAGTCACTTCGCGCCTGCCCGGGCCGGTGAAGACGGTCGGTCAGGAATTACTGCGGGTGCACCGGAACTATCAGCCGCTTCTGGCAAACATTCCAAGTGGCGTGATCAAAGGTCTCGCTCATATCACAGGCGGCGGTCTCATTGACAATCTGCCGCGAATTTTGCCTGCAAATTGTGACGCGGTGATCGAAACCAGAAACTGGCGCGTGCCCAGCATCTTTCAAATTCTGCAGCAAAACGGAGATATCGATCCTCGGGAAATGTATCAGGTCTTCAACATGGGCATCGGAATGGCCGCGATAGTTTCCCAACGTGACGCCGAAGGCGTGAAGGCAATGTTAAAAGCAAAGCGAATCGGCCACATCGAGTGCGGAATTGGTAGAGTACGTTTGAAGTTCTGAGCGAAGCGAGCCAGGGATTTGGGCTAGCCGTCACCTAGGCAGATTCGGCGAGACTTGGTCCACGGTGTTCACAGGCACTTCAACTTGCGATGTTGCCATGCTCTCCCCGCTCTTGCTTTTTCGCATCACCCGCTGCAGACCGGCGCGGTGCGCTGCAAGATCGACAAGTTCGGCCACGCGTGACTTCAGCAGACGCGCACGCGTCCAGAGAAACACGAGAAAAAGCAGGTACGGAACAAGGAACCAAAGATCCACATGGGAAATGTTGAGCTGTCGATAGATCAACAGACTTAATGCAATGAGATTAAAAATGATCGTCGTTGTAACGAATCGGTTCCGAAGGCGAACACGGGTCAGACAATTTCCGCCGCCGTGATACTCAGTGACGGTCTGAAGCGCGATGCTCCACCAAAAATTTCCGTAGATTTGAATGTCCCACTCATTCCATCCGCTGTCGGTGGAGTAACGCCAGCCTTCCTCATCGAGCAATTCGAAAATGGCGCCGAGCAAGTAGTGGCGGTCCCTTCCCTGATCGCTCCAAAAAACTCTGCGACTCAGACCGCCGACGAAGCGGCCGCGCTCCGGTAGATGTTCGTGCGCCCTAATCACGCTGGTCGGTGTGCGTTTGAAATGCAGCCAGGTGAAATAACGGGAGAATCCTCGTACGAGCGGTTGGGCAAAAGCCAGAAACATGACAAGCAGTCGCGCCCCTGCCGTATCGAATTTTGGCTCAATAGAAGCCCGTACCATGTAGGAAAGGGCAACGCACAAGGTGCCGCCAAGCATCAGGTAAGGCACAATGCGCAATGCCGGAAGAAAAATGCCCAGACCGAACAGGAAAATCGTCAACGCAAACCATTCAATGCTGCTTAGGTAGGCGGCTACGTCTGACTGGGGTGTGGGGTAAATCGATTGAAAAAAACCTTCACCGAAAATTCCGTGATAGATGACCGGCCGGTTAACGAACCAGCTGAACCGCGGCGTCCCGTAGATCTGGCCGCGCCATTTCGCGGTGCCTGTTGGTCCGAAGAAGATCAAATGCTTAAAGCGTAACAGTGACTCTGCCTCGCCGTAGCCGTCTTGTTGCTTCAAAAAAGCGCGGAGAGTGAAGCGTCGATAGTGCCAAACGATCGCCGTTGGACTGAAGGAAATGACCCACCCAGCCTGCTGAAGTCGCCAGCAAAAATCAACGTCATCACCTGCTTTGCGGTATTCGGTATCGAAACCGCCAATGCCCTCAAAGGCCCAACGATAGAACGCCATATTACAGCCCGGAATATGCTCGGCGACCACGTCCGTAAGCAGCACATGGCTCGGTCCGCCCGGTGCCGCTGCAACGCAGGCCTGAATCCAATTTTTGGCCGGCGGCGTAATATT
>QHRI01000235.1 GCA_003221375.1 Verrucomicrobiota bacterium | reverse complement strand
ATCCAGGCAACCCGTCGCTTTCACTCCAGACAACGCGGCAAAGCTTGGGATCAACACCTCGCCGCGCGCGGTATTCCGCTGCTTGGGCGATGCGCCGCTTGAAGAAATCCAGGTCCAATTGCTGTTTCCGGCGCGAGAAACGGCGCGCCACAATTTGTGACCTGGAATTATAAATCGCGCTACCAATTAAATGATCCTTACCGTCCTTGAGCGAGATGACTTCGCCGTCTGCCGGTTTCCCATACACCTTCAGAACTTCGCTCGAAAACACCCAATCGTGTCCGTGTAAGATTCGCGCTCGCGGTTTGACAACAATTCCGGCCATGAGTTGAAGTGAGAGGTGAGAAGTGAATAGTGAGAAGTAGTTATACTGGCAACTTCTCACCTCTCACGTCTCACTAATCACATGCAAACTCCACCTCAATCATCAATCGACCTTCCTGGAATCAAAAAACTGCGCAGCGGCAAGGTGCGTGAAGTCTTTGATCTTGGCGACACACTCTTATTTGTCGTAACCGACCGCATCTCGGCCTTTGACGTGATCCTGCCCGACCCAATCCCGCACAAGGGCGCAGTGCTCAATCAGATTTCAACGTTTTGGTTTAAGCGTTTCGACACCATCCCGAATCACCTCGTCACGGAGAAGTTCGAAGAGTTCCCGAAGGAGCTGCAACAATTCGGCGAGCAGCTTGCCGGGCGTTCGATGATTGTAAGGAAAACGAAGCCCCTCCCAGTGGAGTGCGTAGTGCGGGGCTATCTTGCCGGGTCTGGTTGGAAAGAATATCAAGACTCCCAAAATGTCTGCGGAATCAAACTGCCCGCCGGCCTAAAGCTGGCTTCGCAATTGCCAGAGCCAATCTTCACGCCGGCGACAAAGGCGGAAGAAGGTCATGACGAGAACATCGACATGAAACGATGCGCTCAAATCCTCGGTGATGAAATTGCGAATCGCGTCAAAACGTTAAGTCTGGAAATCTATTCGCGAGGCCGTGAGCACGCGGCCCAGAAGGGAATCATCGTGGCAGACACTAAATTCGAGTTTGGCACGATCGATGGAGAACTGCTTTTGATCGACGAATGTCTTACGCCGGACTCTTCGCGGTTTTGGCCAAAAGATCAATACGCCATCGGGCAGAGCCCGCCCAGCTTCGATAAGCAGTTCGTCCGCGATTATCTCGAGACGCTTGATTGGGACAAAACTCCGCCGGCACCGCGTTTGCCGAAGGATGTTGTCGAGAAAACGTCGGCGAAATACCTTGAAGCTTTTCGTCGCCTGACGGATAGCGAACTCGCAACGGCATAAAAGACATCACAGATTGTCATTCTGAGCAAAGCGAAGAATCTCGGATCAAGGTTGGACCGGCCATTCCAGCGGAAATGGACCAGAGATGTTTCGCCCCGCTCAACATGACAGCGCCATTCTTGAGACGGGTGGAGATCTGGATTAGACCCATTGTTAAATTGAGTTGCAGTGCCGCCTCCGCCTAAAACGAAAATGTCATCCACCCGGCCGGACATATTGTTCATCATGACCGATCAACAGCGATTCGATACCATCGCTGCACTCGGTAACTCGCACATTTATACACCTAACCACGACCGGCTGGTACGCAGGGGCATCAGCTTTTCCAATGCATATGCTACCTGTCCGGTTTGTATCCCAGCGCGCTACACCATCCGGACAGGATGCGAACCGATAACGACGCGCGCGTTCAGCAATGCAAAACCAAAGCCGGCGGCGGGACAGGCCGCTGAAATGGAAGCGCGTTGTGGCCCGTATTTGGGACGCTCAATGTCGCGCCTGGGATATCGGACTTTTGGAATCGGGAAGTTCCATACGTATCCCTGGAATGAAGATCTCGGCTACCAAACGCTGTGGCGCAGTGAAGAAACTTATCATCCCCCAGCGCGCGAAGGTGACGACTACGGTTCATGGCTGACCCGGGAGCACCCAGCGTTTGATTTCCTGGAGCAACCGTTTGGGGAACGAACCGAGATGTATTACCTGCCACAGCGCAGTCCGCTTCCGGCGGAGCTAGGCGTCGAATGGTGGACCGCCGGCCGCGCCGTAGAGGAAATTGCAAAGTCAGACGATTCGCAGCCTTTTTTTGGGTTCATATCATTTGTCGGTCCGCATCCGCCGCTGGCTCCGCCAATTCCTTTCAACCGGATGTACGATCCAGACCGAATGCCGGACCTCGTTCTCGGCAGCGTCGAGGAAGATCATCTTGACCAAGAAATTCCGTTCATGCGATACGCCGTTTGGGCAGAGGCAATCAACCCGGCGCTGGCGCGCATCGTGAAGGCACGCTACTACGGCGAGATCAGCTATCTCGATCATTGCCTGGGTCGAATCCTCGATGCCGTCGAAGCGCGATCGAATTCGGAGAATGTTCTTATCTGCTTTTTCTCGGATCATGGCGACCTCTTGGGGGATCATCACGGCTGGCAAAAACAGAACTTTTTTGAGGCCGCATGCCGCGTTCCCTTGTTGCTGAGTTGGCCGGCGATGCTGCCGAAGGGAACTATCCAGAATGAATTGATCAGCCTTGCGGACTTATTCGGAATCGCGACCGAGGCTGCTGGTGAGTGTGACGTGCGAGAGGGGACGAACGTTCTCAAAATGTTGCGAGGTGAATGCGCGCGACGCCAGTATCTTGTCGGTATGGTTGAACCTCCTGGCTCACACGATTTCAAACTCATGGTGGTTACCGATGAGTGGAAATACATCTTCATGGCAAACGGCGGACGGGAACAACTCTTCAACCTCAGGCAAGATCCCAATGAACTGTCCAACTGTGTCGCGTCAGCTTCCAAGATCAGGAACGAGCTGTACGCATTGGGCGTGCAAGCCTGCCAGGTGCCCGCCGGGATAGACGCCCTCGATGGTCAAAAGCTGCGCGCGTTTCCTTTCCGAGAGCGCCCACGAACGCGCATTTATCAATTCGATCGCTCACGCGGGGTCGTTGGATTTCCAGATCCACCACAGGATGCATTGAAGGATTTAGACCCCGCCACCTTGAAGCGGATAAAGTAATATGGATCTAACGCAGGAAAGTCTCGGCGCCGGTCTCAAGCCCGGGGACGCGCACTACCGCGCGTATGTCGGTCCGCCCGAAGATTACGATTTGATCGCGGCGATGACTTTCAATCTCCTGACTACGCTTGGTTTGCGGCAACATCATTCGCTGCTCGACGTCGGATGCGGTTCGCTTCGAGTCGGCCGCTTGCTGATTCCCTATCTGAATTGCGGAAAGTATTTCGGCGTTGAGCCAAATGAATGGCTGGTGGAAGAAGGAATTAAGCGGGAGCTCGGCGAAGCATTGTTGGAAATCAAACGTCCGACGTTCTTTTTTGCCGATTTGCCAGAAGTAATTACTCAAGCGAATACGTCATTCGATTTCGCGGTGGCTCAGTCGATTTTCAGTCACTGCGGACTGGATCTAATCAAAGGTTGGCTGTCCGCAATATCGCGCTCACTCACTGAAGACGGCGCTTTAGTCGCCACGTTTTTACCCGGGGTGCAGGACTCGCCCGCAAAGGGCTGGGTCTATCCCGAATGTGTGAATTACAGGCCAGCTACAATGAGACAGGCGGCCGCAGATGCCGGTTTGCGATTTGAACTTTTAGATTGGAAACATCCCAGACAAACATGGGCGCTTTTTGCCGCGCCAAAGTTTGACTCGGGATGGTTGAGGAACAAACCTCTTACTTGGAATGCAGGACTGGCGAAAGCGCTAACCAGAAACAAAGCAGGGAATATCACTCCGGCAGCGCCAGCGGCTTCTGCCGATTTTTCGCACGCGGAAGGCCACGTCTACGATCAGGATGGCCTGCGGTCGATTCACAATCATGAATTCATGGACGACCCGGCTTTCCGAAAAGCTTACCAGCGCGGTATTCGCGCCGCGGGCGACGATTACCGATGGCACTGGCGGGTCCACATCGGTCTGTGGGCCGCTGCCTGTGCCGCCCGACTCGAAGGCGACTTCGTGGAGTGCGGAGTAAACCGCGGTTTTCTTTCGTCCGCGATTATGGATTATCTGAACTGGGATTCTCTGGGAAAGCACTTTTACCTGTTGGATACTTTTCGCGGCCTGGATGAACGGTTTGTTTCATCTGCAGACAGAGCCTCAGGCGCGGTGGAGAAGAACAAGAAGAGTCTGACTTCGGGATTTTATGCTCAGGGAATCGAAGAAGTGCGCGCGAACTTTTCTCAATGGAAAAATGTTTCTCTCATTGAAGGATCGATTCCCGAAACTCTGTCACAGGTCCGCGCGGAGAAGATTGCCTACCTGCACCTCGACATGAATTGTTCGCCGCCCGAGATTGCAGCGATCCAGTGCTTCTGGGAGCGGCTCGTCCCCGGAGCGTTCGTGCTTCTCGATGACTACGCGTACCACGGGTATCTTTCGCAGAAAATTGCGATGGACCAGTTTGCCCAGGAAAAAGGGATCAAAATTTTGTCGTTGCCCACTGGTCAGGGACTCTTGGTCAAGCCGATCGGTAATCGTTAGGCGGAATGGGAGAGCCTTCACCGAGTTTGGAGATTTGCCCGGTATGCGGTGGCGACCGGTTCGCACACGAACCAGTACTCTGGCCGGAACTGATCGAGCAATGGGAGTTATCGCCCGAAGAAGTCGCTTACATCGATTTACAGCAGGGATTTTGCTGTACGGCTTGCAAAAATAATCTGAGAACGATGACGCTGGCCGCGGCGATGACCAAAGCGTTCGGGTTCGACGGAAGTTTGAAGGATTTCTGTCGCAACCACCCAGGGATTCGACAACTCACTGTGATTGAAATCAATCCTGCCAAGAATTTGTCGCCTTTCCTTCAGGCGCTTCCGAAACATGCGCTCCACTCCTTCCCGCAGCTCGACCTCCAGCAAATGAGCTTTCCGGATTCATCGATCGACGTCATTCTGCATTCCGACACTCTGGAGCACGTTCCAAATTCAAAGAGGGCTTTGGAAGAATCCCGGCGTGTTTTGAAGCCGGGAGGCCATTTGTTTTACACCATCCCGATTGTTATTGGCCGCCTGACCCGCACAAGGCAGGACTTGCCTGCGAGTTATCACGGAAGACCGGGTGTGGAACGGGCAGATTGCGTAGTGCAAAAAGAATACGGCGCCGATTTCTGGTGCGAGATTTTCGAAGCTGGATTTCGTGAAATAAGCCTAACGAGTCTGATCTTTCCCGCGTCCGTTGCCATCCATGCAATCAAAACATAGCAACGACAAGATTTTTGCCGTTCCGCAAAAGGTAGAAGACGTCGCCGATTGCTATTTTTATCACACCGTCGAGCTCCCCGGTTATGGGGTCATCACCGGAGATTGGGATTTACGCCGTGGAATGGACGATTACCTGGGGAAGGTAGCGTTTGCAGGGCAACGCGTTTTGGAAATCGGTCCAGCCAGCGGTTTTGTCACGTTCGAGATGGAAAAGCGGGGCGCCGAAGTGGTTTCCGTCGAAGTGACTGCGGAACACGGCTGGGATTTTGTTCCCTATCCGGCTTCAAAGTTGGAAGAGGTGTTTGGCCCACGACAAATAGTGATGCAACGTTTGAAGAATTCCTATTGGTTCAGTCACGCCGTTCAACATTCCAAGGCCAGGGTGTATTACGGCGATGTTTACGATTTGCCTTCTTCCCTTGGAAAATTCGACATCGCCGTGATGGCATCGGTGCTGCTGCATTGCCGAGACCCGCTCCGGATCATTGAGCAATGCGGGGAAAAAGCCACATCGCTCATTATCACTGATATGTTTTATCCGGACCTGGAAGGTGCACCAATTTGCCGTCTGGCGCCGACTTCGCAGAACTTTCTCTGGCATACCTGGTGGCATTTCAGCACGCGGTTTTTGACTCAATTTCTGGCTGTCATGGGATTCAAAACATCCGAAACTTTGACACACCAACAATATCACCGCGGACGAGCGCACACGCTTTTTACCGTCGTCGGCCGACGTTAATCGATGCAGCGTCGCGCTGATGTGATTAAATCAATTCCCCAACCTCCGGAGATATAATGCGTAACTATTCTCGGCCGATGAAATGACTCGCGCCGGATATTACGAAATTAATTCGCTAACGAGGGATTTCTCTTCTTTCAACTCCGCCACGGATGCGTCGATTTTCGCGCGACTAAAGTCAGTGATCGGTAATCCCGGTACGATTTCCCATTTTCCGCCGTTCACACGAATTGGGAATGACGAGATCAATCCTTGCTCAACGTCATAGCTGCCATCGGAATAAACCGCCACGCTGTGCCAGTCGTTCGCGGGTGTGTTGTTGGTGAGCGAAAAGACCGTGTCAACGACCGCGTTTGCCGCGGAACCGGCCGACGAAAGTCCCCGCGCTTTGATCACTGCGGCTCCGCGCTGTTGTACGGTAGCGATGAATTCTTCCTTCAACCATTTTTCGTCCCCGATGACTTCGTTCGCGGGCCGATTGTCGATTCTGGCGTTATAGAAATCCGGGTACTGAGTCGAGGAGTGATTTCCCCAGATAGTCATGTTTGTGACGGAGCCAATGCTTACACCGGCTTTGTGTGCGAGCTGCGCGCGGGCACGATTTTCGTCCAACCGGGTCATTGCAAACCAGCGGTCACGCGGGATTTCTCTCGCGTTATTCATCGCAATCAGGCAATTCGTATTGCACGGATTTCCAACGACGAGCACCCGCACATCGGAAGCAGCGTTTTTTTCGATCGCCTGGCCCTGTCCGATGAAAATCTCGCCGTTGATCCCCAGTAAATCTTTTCGTTCCATGCCGGCCTTACGAGGCACACTTCCGACCAGCAACGCCCAATTAATGTCGCGGAAGCCTTCATTGAGATCGGCAGTCGGCACAACCGATTCGAGCAGCGGAAATGCGCAATCGTGCAATTCCATCACCACGCCATCCAGCGCGCCGAGCGCAGCGGGAATCTCAATCAAATGCAATGTGAGCGGTTGGTCCGGCCCGAACATCTGTCCAGAGGCGATGCGAAACAGAAGCGCGTAACCAATCTGTCCGGCAGCGCCAGTTACAGCGACTTTAATTGGAGTCTTCATGATGCAATTAGCCATAAACGCCTTGGTGAGCAAAGCCAAAGCCGTGATAGGTTAACGGGTATCGATGTATCCAACGAGGCTAAACAAAATCATTAATCTCTTCGAATCGCTTCCCGAGGATGAGCGGCGTGAGACACTTGTTTCCTACGCTGACAACGCGAAAAACCAGGGGCCGCGCGAGGGCGAGGACTTCGACCTCATCGATGTCCGAAAAGACGAGGAATGCACAGACACGGTGGGCGTTTATTTGCGCGTCGATGAACACGGCGGAGCGCACATTCGCATGACGCTCGGCCCGGAGGTGCAAACACTGACTCGCTCCATGACGGCGATTCTTTGCAAAGGACTTGAGGGCTCAACGCCGCAGGAAATTCTCGATCTTCCAAGCGATTTTGTCAGGCGAATCGTCGGTACGGAGCTGGTGCGCATCCGCAGCCAGACTGTCTATTACGTACTCACCCGCATCAAAAGCATCTGCAAGGTGTGGCTGGACAGACAACGCATGGCGGAGGTGGCGTAACATTCATCTACGATTCTCGCGTGACGACAGCGTGATTTCGTTTACTGTCCGCGCTGGCGCAGATGCCGCGAAATAACGAGCTCAAAAAAATCTTGCTGATCGGCTCCGGTCCAATCGTGATCGGGCAGGGCTGCGAATTTGATTATTCAGGCGTGCAAGCGTGTAAGGCGTTGCGCGAAGAAGGGTATGAGGTCGTGCTGGTGAATTCCAATCCAGCTACAATCATGACCGATCCTGAATTCG
>QHRI01000415.1 GCA_003221375.1 Verrucomicrobiota bacterium | reverse complement strand
GCAGACCAGGCAATATCTCGATCAGTTGCCGGATCGGGTGGCAATCGAAAAGCAATTAACAGAGTGGTTCGCAAAAACTTCGCCCAGTTATTCTTCGCTTGTCTCGCGGCCCGGGTTGTTGTTCCTGATGAAATTCCAGCCGCCAAAGCAACAACCTCTACTGGTCACGCTCACGTCGGCTGACGACCTCAAATCCGAGAAGATCGTGCTCGACCCAAACGTGCTGGACGCCAAAGGCACAACCACTATTGATTGGTTCGTCCCTTCATTGGACGGCGAGTATGTCGCGGTATCGCTTTCCAAGGGCGGAAGCGAGGACGGCACCCTTCACTTTTACGAGGCCGCGACTGGCAACGCGCTGCCGGATACGATCGCCCATGTCCAATACCCGACGGCGGGTGGCAGCGCCGCATGGAACGCCGACGCTACCGGAATCTATTACACTCGGTTCCCAAGGAACGGTGAACGGCCCGAGGCTGACTTGAACTTTTTTCAGCAGGTCTATTTTCACAAGCTGGGCACGCCTGATACGGAAGATACCTACTCCATCGGAAGAGATTTTCCTCGGATCGCAGAGATCATTTTGGAAAGTTCGCGTGATGGCCGTTACATTCTCGCGTCCGTTGCGAATGGCGATGGCGGCGACTTTGCGCATTACCTGCTCGGGCCGGATGGCAGCTGGAAGCAGATCACACAATTCAGTGACCAGATTAAAGCCGCTCGCCTCGGCCGCGATAACGCTATGTATCTTCTTTCGCGCAACGCCGCGCCGCGCGGAAAAGTTCTCCGTCTACCGCTCGAGACGCCGGAATTAAGCAAGGCCGTTGAGATCGTTCCGTGGTCCGTCTCAAATCCGCCGCTTTGGTCTGGACGGCAAAGGCGAAACGATCATCCCGATTCCAAAAATATCTGCTGTGCAGGAAATGGTCGGACTCGAGGATGGTTCCCTTTTGTTTCGCGACCAGAGCTATACCGAACCGGCAACCTGGTTCCATTGTGCGAGGGAAAAAGCCGAGCCTGTGAAAACGGCGCTGCGCACTACGTCTCCCGTCTCTTTTGCCGATATCGAAGTAACGCGCGAGTTGGCAACCTCGAAGGACGGCACGAAAATTCCGCTCAACATCATTTTCCGCAAAGGAATGAAACGGGACGGGCAGAACCCAACGCTACTTTACGGTTACGGCGGCTACGGAATCAGCATGTCCCCGAACTTCGAATTTACGCGCCGACTTTGGTTCGATCACGGGGGCGTCTATGTGGTGGCGAATATTCGAGGCGGCGGCGAGTTCGGTGAAGACTGGCACAAGGCCGGTAATCTTACGAAAAAGCAAAACGTTTTCGACGACTTCGCTGGTGCGGCAGAATACCTGATTAAAGAGAAGTACACCCGCCCGGAAAAGTTAGCGATCCAAGGAGGAAGTAATGGCGGCCTGCTGATGGGCGCAATGATCACCCAGCATCCTGATTTGATGCGGGCTGTTGTCTCCCAAGTAGGAATTTACGATATGCTCCGCGTGGAACTCGCGCCAAACGGCGCGTTCAACGTGACCGAATTCGGCACGGTAAAAGATCCGGAGCAATTTAAGGCGCTTTACGCGTATTCGCCATACCATCACGCGGTGGATGGAACGAAATATCCTTCCATTTTAATGATGACCGGTGCGAACGATGGGCGAGTCGCGCCGTATCATTCGCGCAAAATGGTGGCTCGCCTGGATGAAGCGAACAAATCTCAGAATCCGGTTCTATTGCGGACGAGCTCCAGCGCAGGTCACGGTATTGGCACAGCCCTGAACGAGCGCATCAAACAATTGGCCGACATTTACGCATTTCTGTTTGCGCAACTGGGAATGACAGGCAAAGCCAAGTAATAGGCTAAAAGGTTAGAAGAGTTACAAAGGGCGTTTGTGTAACTTGGAACGATATACCTTTGTAACCTTGGACCCTTGCGAAGGAAAATACTGATTTGCGCTGCAGCGATTGCGATCTTCATCGTTATCGCTGCAGCGGTGGGGACGATCGTTTTTTTCAGTCCGCTGATCACTCATTACATTGAAAGCGGCGCGTTTCGCATCGGTATGGAAAAGGAAACTGCGAAGGGTTTGCATTTTCCTGCCGGGCATTACTCCGAGATCCGGCGAACGAGCCCATTGACGGCACAAGCCGAAAGCTTTGAGGCAAGCAACGGAGAGCGAGCTCTGAAATTCGTCGATGCTCGCGGGATTACTGCCAAATTTGATCCTTGTGGCGTATTGATACGGCAATGGAGGTTCAGTGAAATCCATGTTGGATCAGGCGAAGTCGAAATCCAAATGTACCAGGCGAATCCCGAGGAGATTCCCTCGAAGTCATGGTTTGCGCTCTTTTTGCCGAATCGTGTCTGCCTGAAGCGAATCGAAGCTGAACGCGCCAATGTGACCTGGCGATTCCGTGGGGAGCGCGCGGGTTTCTTTGGAACGCGACTACTCATTACGCCTCACGGCCGCGACTTCGATTACGTAGCAACTGGTGGCAACTTGAAGATCGCGTTGTTTCCAGAGCTTTATCTGCGTCGCGTCGATGTCCTCATCACAAAAGCAGCGCTTACGCTTCATAATATTGACCTGGCACCTGACGAAAGAAGTGAAGGAAACGTTCGCGGTGAAGGAACAGCAGGTATCGGAAAGAACAGGAGCATCGAGTTTAATGCGAATTTCGACCGCGTG
>QHRI01000414.1 GCA_003221375.1 Verrucomicrobiota bacterium | reverse complement strand
GCACCTGCAACCCGAGGTATAGCACGGATAAGACGACTGCTATTGAGCCGATTAACTGCGAGATAGCACTAATCGCGTCCCAATTCATAGTTTCTTCTTATACTACACGCACTTGTTTTACCGCTGTCACGAAAAGCAGTGGAGCCCCACCCCACTCCAAAACGCAAAGGGCTTAACTTGTCGTGCAAGGACGTCTTTCGGACTAATCACCTTACTGAGCTTTAACGAGAGTGTGCAATACAGCTAGCCACTTTCCACCCCGTTTGTTCCACACCGTGGCTGCATAATAGGTTCCAGACATATCGCGCCCGGATGAGGTGGATTGGGTAGTGACTTTGTAGGTAGCTACCGCCATCTTTGGACTTAGGAGCGCCACTTTCATATCAGCGAACGAGTAGTTGCTTAGATCAGTCTTCTGCATGTCCTCAATTTCAGCGTCTGCATCTTTGACTCCTTCCGCGTCGATCGCGTTAAACTCGGGCGCCAAATAATCCTTAAACGCCTTAGCCTGCTTGTTCTTAAACGCGTCGGTGATCGACTTTTCCAACTTCGCGATCGTTGCCTCTTTGGTTGCCGATCTGAGCGTCTTGAACGGAGACGGAGACGGAGACTGAGACGGACTTGGGCTTGGACTTTCCTGGCTAACGCAAATGGAGGCCGCTCCGACTAAGCTGATACAACAAAGAATGAATTGTCTTTTCACAAGTGATTTCTAGGTCAACCAATCTACCTAGTCGAACTTTTTCCGACCAGACCCTTGATCCGCCGAATGGCGAAAACTCGTCATAATCGCTCGTGGCATCCGCGCCTATCCATTTGGCTAAACCTTGGTTTATGTTCGACGCTTGCGTCCTGATTCAGCGCACCGCTTTCGCCTTGTGGACGACCCAACCAAGTGCGGCGTTGGGCGTTGTTGGAAGCGCACGCAACTCCGCAAACCTAACCTCGAGCTCTGAAACGGACACACCCGGCAATTGAGCAAGCTCCGGGAGAGTACTCTCGACAACTGCGGCCACGTACGGGACTTGGCGGACGAGGTCCTTGCCGTTATAGGAAAGTCGAATCTCGCCGGGATCAACGGATGTAAACCCTGCCTCAGCCAACCATTCGTGAAGACGGCTGCCGGCATCGCTTCGGCCTGCCGCCTCCATTGTGCGAGCCACCGCAGCGAACAACACGTTCAACGCGTGACTGGTTGGGGACGCCCAGATAGTGTTGTAATCAACCTCGATCGCCGTTAGCGCGCCGCCCGATACAAGCACGCGTCGAGCCTCCTTCAGTGCACCGACCGGATCGGCCAAGTGCTCAACAAACCACATCATCCAGACATGGTCGAAAGACGCGTCCGGATACGGAAGTTCGAGCGCGTCTGCTTGGCGAAGATCGGCTTCCAAACCGAGGCGGCGAAGATGGGCACGAGCCGTCTCCAGCTGGCGCGCCTCGATGTCCACACCGGCCAGTATGACTCCAGGGAAGGCCATGCCGAGAATACCCAGCACGGCACCGACACCACAGCCGACCTCAAGCAGGCGCGTTCCAGGGGCAAGTCTCGTCCCGGCGAGAATCAATTCGTCGCGCCAATGCTCCGCCTGCTTTAGCAGACGCTCTTGCTCAGCGGTTGCGTAGCCGTGGACGTAATCCTCAGTCACTCGGCCACCCACAAGGTCGAGTTTTTCATTAGGGATTCTTAGGCCCATCGGCTGATACGGTCGAATCATTTCTGATTTTCTGACCTCTGATCCGCCGAAGGACAGCTTCGTTCTGGCGAACGCCTCACTTGAGTCTTTTCACCCAACGGGAGACGATGGCGGTTCCGGCGGTAGATTCGGTGGCTGTGTTGCTAGTGGCATACGCGGCATTCCTGACAGGGCGGGCGCGAATTCCGGCGGCATGAAAGTCACCCAGACATCGTAGTCCGGACCGAATTGGCGAAGAAACACAAGCGAAAACGAGCGAAACAAGATAAACACCGGCAGCAAAATCACGGTCCCGATATAGGAAGCGCGGCGATGCAGCACGTAGCACAGATTGCGAAACAACTGATCAATCCAGTCGCGATCGCAAGGACGGCGATACATCACCGGCACCATGAAGCTGGCAATCAGAGCCCATGCGATGATCACAAGCAGGATCACGAATATCCATGCGGCGATGATCAATATCACATAAAGATCCAGACGATCACGATGCAGATGCAGAAAGTAACGCCCTTTGAACGCCAGGACGATCAGCGGGAGTGCGAGAAGCGCTGCGAAAACGATCAAAACAAAAGTAACCACCAACGAAAAGAGGAAATAGCTGTTACCCTCTTTCCGAAATTCGCGCCAAGGCTCGGCAATCACGGCGCGGTTTTTTACGAGGCAGTCGATAAACATGAATCCCCCGCGTGCTCGCAGCCAGGAAAAGAGGACGATTAGCACAAGGCCGAAAACAACCAGAAGAGAAATGCCAAGCACCAGAATCGGATGCGGGATCTGGCTGATCGCTTCTTTTACCTTTTGAGCCTCCTCGCGACGATTAAACTGATAGTTGAAACTGACACCGCCACGACCCAGGTTCGCCAGCCACGCCGCAAAGCCAATGATGAACCATTTCTTAAGATCGAACGGCTGAAAAAGAATCTTCTTCATCAGCTCAAACGCCTCACCAAACGGTTTAAAGATTTCGATATTCGGTTCCGAGCCGTTCATGCCGCATATTCTGAAACGGTTCGGCCAGCACGATCAATTCCGAAAACAACAAAGAACACACCTTACATAGGTGTTGCAGTGGAGCCCCTGCCCTGCCGTCACAATTTGCGTAGCCGATCCTCAATGCGTGCTGCAGAATCAATGCAAACCAGATATCCGAGG
>QHRI01000234.1 GCA_003221375.1 Verrucomicrobiota bacterium | reverse complement strand
AGTGCAGGAGGTCTATCGGTTGCAGGGTGTGGAGATCAACGACAAGCACATCGAAATCATCGTGCGCCAGATGTTGCGCAAGGTGAAGATTACCGATCCTGGAGACACGTCATTGCTCTGGGGCGATCAGGTCGACAAACTCGACTTCGAGGAGGAAAATAAGAAGGTCGTCGAGAAGGGTGGCAAGCCGGCAGAAGCCGTTCCAGTGTTGCTCGGCATCACGAAAGCTTCACTTGAAACAGACAGCTTTATCTCTGCTGCCTCGTTTCAGGATACGACTCGCGTGCTTACCGAGGCAGCTACCCTGGGTAAGGTCGATAAGCTGCGCGGCTTCAAGGAAAACGTGATCATGGGTCACTTGATCCCCGCGGGCACCGGTTTCCCTGAGCACCGCGAGATCAAGCTCGTCGAAAAAGGTGAGCCAATTGGCGCACCGGTAATGGAAGAAGCCGAGCCGCAGCCAGCCATCGGGTAAGCGTAACGTTGCTGTAGAGCGTCCGCGGCGGCGGACGTGATCTGATGGATTGGCGTTTCACAGAATGGAGCCGGCGGGAGCCGTGCGACATGGACGGGTAGCCCCGAGAGGGTGAGCGAGCTGGCGCGAGCGAATCAAACGTCCTACAGTTTCGCCATGTCGATCGTCACTAAAACGGGCGATAGAGGTGAAACTTCCCTGATGTACGGCCATCGGGTGCCAAAGACCGATGTACGCGTCGATGCGTACGGATGTGTCGATGAGCTGTCTGCTGCGCTTGGTTTGGCGCGATCCATTGCGGCCGACAAATTCATTTCTGACGAAATCCTGGCCACACAAAGAGAACTGATCGTGGTGATGGGCGAACTGGCAACGGCGCCTGGTGACCGGCAGCGTTACGCAAAAGATGGCTTTCACGTCACTACACCGGCGATGGTCAACCGCGTCACAGCGGTCATTGAAAATCTCGAGAAGGACAAATCGCTTTACCCAAAGGACTGGGTAATTCCCGGGGGGACACACGTCTCAGCAGCTCTCGATTTTGCTCGCGCAACATGCCGCCGCGCCGAGCGACACATCGCTGCATTGAGCACCAGCGACGCGGAATTCAATACTGAAATTTTGCGTTACCTAAATCGTCTTTCCGATCTTTGCTGGATCATGGCGAGGTACGCTGAAAAAGAGTCGCGAACCGCCAGTTAACGGGGCGTTGCTCTGCGTGCCCTGGATTGCGCTGCAATCCAGCGTCAAAAATTGGCAAGGGTCCGGCAGCAACATTTGTCGCTGCGTGTTATGCATCGTCGGATGAAATTCCGATTAGCTATTGCGGTTGCAATTTTGTTAGGCGTTTCCACTGCGTACGCGCATGAGGCGATCTTTTCGTGGACTTACACAACGGACCTTACCCCAAAAGGTCACGGTGAATTTGAACAATGGGTTACCACCCGTTGGGAAAAGGAGCATGGCAGCTACAGCGTCGTCGATTTTCGTGAGGAGTTTGAATATGGCGTGACGGATAATTTCCAGCTCGCGATCTACCTCAACCATCATTACGTCAATGCAAACGATGACATCCCGGTCGCAGATCCGGCGCATCCTAAAAAGCTTTTGCCCGCCATTTACGAAACCGGCGGTGAAGACGTGCACGCGGGACACGATCCGGCTAGGCCGTTCGACAGTTGAAGAACTGGCTCGAAGACCGACTCGTTTGGGCATTGAACGTTAATTACGAACTTGAATATGAAAAGAAGGACGAAGGCGGCTACAAGCGTGACGGTATGTTCGAATGGTTTACTGGGCTTTCTTACCGCTTTGTGCGCTATTGGTCGGCAGGTTTGGAGTTTTGGAATCATCACGAATTTGCCGATGCCTCTGTCCACGAACATTCAGCCTACTTTCTGGGGCCGACGATTCATTATGGCGGTGAACGCTGGTGGGCCACCCTGGGATTCCTTCATCAGTTACCAATCGGGCAGGCATTTAGCCAGGATAACAAGGAGTTTGCCGCGCACGACGGCTACATCTTTGGCGATGAGCACGAGAAATATTACTTACGCTTCAGAGTAGGGATTAACTTTTAGCTGCACGATAAAAGGCTGGTTTGTCTTCGTCGCTTTTCAGATCTTTGCTGGGCCTTTTCGGGTACGCTGAGAAAGATCCGCAAAATTCCAGTTAACGCCACGCGGCTGTGCACCTTGAATTGGGTTGCAATCCAGCGTCAAAAATTGGCAACCGCCCGGCAGCAGGATTCATCGCGCGATGTTACAAATCGTAGCGATGAAAATCAGATTAGCGTTTACTTCTGCGATTTTATGTTGCCTTTCTATCGTACGCGGAGACGAGCAACTCTTCGGTTTCGTGCGCGGCGCGGAAGTAGACGAGCCCGCAGATGGACAAACGTTCGCTGAAGAGATACGCCAATTGTTTCGGTTAAAGGTAGGATTCGATTTTTAGTGTGCGATGAAATCCGAGTTTGTTTTCATTGCGCTGCCGGCTTCGGCATTAATCGCCCCCTCGGCGTTCGCTGTTCAATACCTCAATGTCGAGCAAGCGCAGAAGGCAATTTTTCCCGGCAAATCATTCACAGCGGCGCCAGTGAAGCTAACGAGCGTTCAACGCAAAGCCATTGAGCAGGCTAGCGCCGTCCGCGTCTTGCATGACGAGCAAAGGGTCTGGCGCGTAGGCGGCGGTGGTTGGTTTATCGTCGACGAAGTTGTCGGCAAACACGACTTTATCACCTATGCAGTCGGGTTCAACACGGATGGCTCAGTCAAACAAATTGAAATCATGGATTACCGTGAGACCTACGGTGGTCAGATTCGCGATCAAAAATGGCGTGCCCAATTTGTCGGTAAGACAAGCAAATCGACCCTCAAACTCGATAGCGACATCAAGAACATCAGTGGAGCAACTTTGAGTTGCCGTCACATCACCGACGGCGTGAAACGCCTTCTGGCATTTTATGAGATCGCGCTCAAGCATTGAGATTCACCGCTGCCGCCCTTTGCTCGGCACGTTTGTAGAGATTGCAGCCTCCGGGACGAATCCCGCCGGTCTGGAGCGCGGCATCGCCGCCGCGTTTGCCAGTGTTGAAAAGGTGCATTGCCTGATGAGCTATCATGATCCCCGAAGCGATGTCTCGCGGTTGAATCGCGAAGCGTTTCCAAAAAGTGTAATCGTGCACCCATGGACCTGGCGGGTGCTCGAAGCAGCTCAGCAGTTTGCTCAAGAAAGCGACGGAGTTTTTGATATCACGATGGCTCGGCTTCTCGCAAGCCGGGGTTATCTTCCCCGACGCGAGTATCGACCTCATAACGCCGCAACATGGCGGGACATTTTTCTTCGCAAGAATTGCCGCATCTTCTTTCGCCGTCCAGTGATTGTTGATCTTGGTGGCATCGCGAAAGGCTTTGCGGTTGATCGCGCTATCGAAGTCTTGAAAGACAATGGCGTGGTGGCTGGAATGGTAAACGCTGGCGGTGACCTACGAACCTTTGGACAGGCTTCGCAGCTTATTCATGTGCGCCATCCTGCCGAACCGACACGTATTGCCGGAGCGGTGCGGTTGCGCGATCGCGCCATGGCGACCTCGGGAATCTATTTCGAGCGTCGAAAACATCGCCGCAATTATGTTGGTCCGTTACTTGACGGGCGCACCGGTCGATTTGGACGGAAACTAATTAGCGTAAGCGTGGCGGCTGCAGAATGTATTGTTGCGGATGCACTGACGAAAATCGTCTTTTCGCTGCGTGAAAAAGCTGCGGGGTTGCTCGTGCACTATCATGCGGACGCATTATTGCTTGAGCGCGATGGCACGCCATCATGGATGTTTCGTTCATCATGCGACACCCGCGCCCGGACTCCATTCGATTGAAGCGATTGCAGAAATATTTTCTGTACGCTGTGTTGGCGCTGCTTTTTTTGAGCGGAGTGGCATGGGCGTATTGGAATTATCTTACTGCGACGCCGGGGGATTTTGAGACAAGCGCAAAAGCGCTGTCGATGAAAATTCACGGCGCTGGGGCGATGGCCGTTTTGGTGCTGATTGGGATGCTCTTGAGCGGGCACGTGAAATTCGCCTGGCGCGCACGTCGTAATCGAGCAAACGGATCGGTTTTTCTAAGTGCGTTCGCTGTTTTAACTATCACTGGCTACGGCCTTTATTACGCAGGGGGTGAAAGATTGCGGGCGTGGACGAGTTGGATTCATCTCGCCGTCGGCCTGGCTTTGCCAATCGTGCTACTGATTCACATCTTTCTTGGACGAAGAACACGTCGGGCGATTCAATCCTCAAAAAAATCGCGTTTTCATGTCTCGGGCCGTGAAGGATCGACGTTCTAAGTCTCATCAATACGAGTCCCAACACATTATTTGATGAGCGCGGTAATACGGGTGAATTTCAGGTTGCACATGGACGCGTGCTGTAGCATCTTCACCGTCCCGCTCTGGAGCTCTCCTCTGGCGGATTTTCTCCTATGGCAGATACAACAGAATTAGTGCCCGAACTTTTGGAAGCTGGTGTTCATTTTGGACATCAGACGAAGCGCTGGAATCCAAAGATGAAGCCGTTCATCTTTGAGCAGCGCAATCAGATTTACATTATCAATTTGGATGAAACGGTGCTTCAGCTTCGGCGGGCCACGGACTTTCTGCAGGAAGTGGCACGTCGGGGAGGCAGGATCCTGTTGGTCGGCTGTAAGAAGCAGGCACAGGAAGCGATCAAGGAGGCGGCACTGGCTTGCGGTCAGTTCTACGTGAATCAGCGTTGGCTGGGCGGCACGCTGACGAATCTCGCGACCATCCGAAAGAGCATTGGACGGCTGAAATACATCGAGCAGATCGAACAATCCCCCGAATACAAGAAGATGGGCAAGCAGGAACTCGCTGCGCTTAATCGCGAGGCGGCAAAGCTCCGGCGCAATCTCGATGGGATACTCGAGATGTCCCAATTGCCCGACGCTCTTGTGATCATCGATACGATCCGCGAGCAAAACGCCGTGAACGAAGCTCGACGCCTGGGAATTCCGGTGGTTGCTATCGTGGACACGAATGCGGATCCGGACATCATCGATTACCCAATTGCTGGCAACGATGATGCGATTCGGGCGATTCGTGTGATTCTACAGAAGCTCGTAGACGCCATTGTCTCGGCAAGCAACGAAGCGCGTATCCGCGAGCACGTTGAAATGGCTGGCGTTTCAGCATAGCCGGCCAATAGCCAATAGCCGATGGTTGATAGTTAAACGATGCTGGACCCTCTTTTAACACTCTAGTTACTTAATGAAAACAACAGCTGAGATCGATCCCCAACTGGTTAAGCAGCTCCGGGAAAAGACCAACGCAGGTTTTATGGATTGCAAACGGGCTCTTGTTGAGAGCGGCGGCAATCTGGGAAAAGCGGAGGCGATTTTGCGGACCAAAGGAATTGCCAGCGCTGGAAAGAAAGCTTTGCGTGTAACAAAAGAAGGGGTCGTAGCTTCCTATATTCACCTGCAAGGGAAGGTTGGAGTGCTCGTGGAGGTGAATTGCGAGACCGACTTCGTGGCTAGGAACGAAAACTTTCGCGAGTTTGTGAAGGATATCACTCTGCATATTGCAGCGGCCCACCCGCTTTACGTCAGCCGCGCCGATGTGCCAGGCAATCTCATCGAAGCTGAGCGCGAAATTTACAAAGCTCAAGTCAAAGGCAAGCCGGAGAACGTTGCCGACAAAATTGTCGATGGAAAACTCGAGAAATTCTACAGCACCGTTTGCTTGCTCGAACAAGGCTTTATTAAGAATCCTGATATGACCATCAAGGATTTGTTGGGTGCCAAAATTTCTGAACTCGGCGAGAACATCATCGTCCGCCGGTTTGTCCGCTATCTTGTCGGCGAGCCGCTGCCAAGCGAAGCGTAGGCGTTTGTAGCCGCGAACGCCGAACCTCCGAATAGGTGCTTTACACAGGCACCTCTACAACTCGCGTGCACACGCCTTGTCCATGGCTAGGTTGTACGGACGAATGGCGCTCGAAGAATACAAGCGGAAACGCGACTTCAAGAAGACCGTTGAGCCAGCAGGAGGCAAGCCGCTGCCGGCGAAAATCAAGGGCGCGTCGCGTTTTGTCATTCAAAAACACGCTGCGCGCCGTTTGCATTACGATTTCCGCCTCGAGATGGAGGGCGTGCTGAAATCGTGGGCGTTGCCTAAAGGGCTGCCTTGGAAACGAGGTGAAAAACATCTCGCAGTGGAAGTGGAAGATCATCCTATCGAATATGAAGACTTCGAAGGAATTATCCCGGAGGGCCAATATGGCGGAGGCACGGTGATGGTGTGGGACCGCGGGAATTACCGCGTTTACGGCGAACAACCGGTGAAATCGCTTAAGGAAGGAAAGCTCCATCTCGTCCTCGACGGCGAAAAGGCAAAGGACGAATGGACACTCGTGCGGATTCGCGGTCGCGAAGGTGAGAAAAATCAGTGGTTAATTCTGAAAACGGGCACCGACGCGAAACCGATTTCAAAGAAACTCGAAGACCACTCGGTCAAGACCGGACGCACAATGAGACAAATCGCAGAAGCTCGCGATGCCGAGTGGGAATCCGGTCGCGAAGCGGACGCGAGTCCGACATCAAAATTCAAAGCGCGGATTCGCGATGCCATAAAAAAAAAGAAAATCATGAGGTTGTAGAGCAGTCGTATCGCCAGCCGGTCGGGAAGCGGAGCAACCCGCCGGGTGCGGGTCGCCCTACAATCGAAAACCTATCCGATTTGCCGTCCGCAAAAGCTCGTTTTGTCGAGCCGATGAAAGCGAAGCTGGTCGCGAAACCGCCAGCGACGGGCGATTGGATTTACGAACTCAAATTCGACGGCATTCGCCTGATCGGAATCAAAAGAGATGAAAAAGTTTCGTTGCTGTCTCGAAATCAAAACGAATTGACTGAACGATTCCCGGAGATCGTCGAAGCGATAAAAATCTTGCCCGTGCGCGAATGCGTGATCGATGGCGAAGTCGTCGCGCTCGACGAGGAAGGCAGGTCTTCGTTTCAACTGCTGCAAGCGCGCGAGATGGAAGGGCGAAGAAGTCCCGTTTACTTCTATGCGTTCGATCTGCTCCAGATCGACGGCAAAAATCTGCTTTCACTGCCATTGGAGGCGCGTAAGAGCGTTCTGGAGAAACTCTGCGCCGGGTCGGGGGATCCCATTCGCTATTCCGGCGCGATCGGCGGCGACGCCGAACAATTACTCGGAGAGGTGAAGCGCCGCGGCCTCGAGGGAATTATCGGCAAACAACGTAATTCTGTTTACGAACCTGGACGCAGAAGTGGTGCGTGGATCAAGCTTAAATGCGTTAGTGAACAGGAATTCGTTATCGGCGGGTACACGCCGCCACAGGGATCCCGCAAATATTTCGGCGCAATTCTGGTTGGCTATTATGAGAACAAAAAGCTCGTGTTTGCCGGGAAAGTCGGCACCGGGTTTACTGCAAAATCGTTGTCGATGCTTTACAAGAAATTCCAAAAGGAGGCACGCGGCGATTGTCCGTTTGTCGATTTACCATCAAAGCAAAATGGACAATGGGTACAGGACATCACACCCTCGATGATGCGGAAAATGCGTTGGGTAAATCCGGTCTTCGTCTGTGAAATCAAATTCGCCGAGTGGACGCGGGACAAAAAATTGCGCGCACCCGTCTTCCTCGGGTTGCGTGAAGATAAGGCGCCGGGCGAGGTTGTCAGGGAAAGTTAAGCGCGGGTGGCGGTAAGCCTTGACTTGCCAGGGCTGGGTCGGGAATTTTCGATAGTTTCTTTTTTAGGGAGAGTTTGGGATTTATGCGAATCGCTCAGGTCGCGCCGCTTTATGAGAGCGTTCCGCCGAAATATTACGGAGGAACTGAACGGGTGGTGTCGTACCTCACCGAAGAATTAGTTCGCCAAGGGCATGAGGTGACGCTATTCGCAAGCGGCGATTCCATGACCAAGGCCCGGCTCGTTGCGGCATGCCGGCGTTCGTTGCGCCTCGACAAGCACTGCATAGATCAACTGGCGTACCACCTTGTCATGCTTGAACATGTGTTCCAACGGGCCGCGGAATTCGATATCGTCCATTTTCACGTTGACTATCTGCACTTTTCCACGAGTCGCCGTCAGCAGATAACACATGTGACGACGTTGCACGGGCGGCTTGATATTCCGGACCTTTTACCTCTCTACCAGGAGTTTCGAGACATGCCGGTTATCTCGATATCGAATGTACAGAGAGAGCCTTTGCCCTGGGCAAACTGGCAGGCCACCGTTTATCACGGGTTGCCGGCTGATCTGTATCGATTCCGAGCGCAGCCGGGAAGTTATCTTGCCTTTCTGGGCCGGATTTCACCTGAAAAACGAGTGGACCGGGCAATCGAAATTGCAAAGCGGATCCAGATTCCACTTAAAATTGCTGCCAAAGTAGATCGCGTGGACAAGAAGTATTTCAAGACCGTGATCGAACCATTACTCCATGACTCGCTAGTCGAGGTTGTTGGCGAGATCGGCGACAGGGAGAAGGATGAGTTTCTGGGAAACGCTTATGCTCTGCTGTCGCCTATCGATTGGCCAGAGCCATTTGGACTCGTGATGATTGAAGCGATGGCCTGCGGCACGCCGGTCATCGCGTACCGCGGAGGAGCAGTTCCCGAGATAATAGAAGAAGGTCAAACCGGCTTCATCGTGGAAGAAGTAGAAGATGCGCTCGAAGCAGCGCGCCGGATTCCAAAGCTCAGCCGGAAGCATTGTCGGGAAGTTTTCGAGCAGCGGTTCACTGCAACTCGAATGGCTAATGACTACGTGCGGGTGTACGAGCGGCTAATTAATCGCAAGCAAAACGAGCCGTTGGAGGTGCGCGCATAATGGCTAAGGAAGTCATTCGCATTCGGGACGAGTTTTACATTCGCTCGTCGTCTCATCG
>QHRI01000413.1 GCA_003221375.1 Verrucomicrobiota bacterium | reverse complement strand
TGATTGTAGGCGTCCTTGTCGGCTGCACCGTTAAAGACCGAACTGATTCGTTCGCCGACGGCCATGTCGTAAAAGCCCCAGTCAGGTTGGAACAAGACACGGTCACCGTATTTCGCGTTGCAGTTTGAGAATGTGATTAACACCAGTTTCCCGTCGTGGCGCAAAATTTTGTCGACTCTCCCGGACACAACGACACCGCTGACAAACTCGATCTTGGCTTTCTTGCTCTCGACAATTCCAAGCGCATGCAGTTGATCGTTGGTGAGCAGCTCTGGCGCTGTCGATGTTTGTTTCCACTTGCCCACCGGCGAACCAAAACCGTCCTTGTGATAGTCGACGCCGTGACCGTCGAGTTCTTCGCCCCGGAACGCGAGCGCAGTCTTGCCAGTTGTGCGCAGGTAAATCGGAGAATTGTTTTCGTCTGTAACGACTTCGGTGAAAACGCCGCTGACTTGCAGACCAGACGAATACTCGCAGGTCGCAGGGTTATTACATTCGATGGCTTTATTGATGCCTTCGAGCCCGCCAACCCTAAACGCCATCTTACTGGCAAATTCTTCAAGCACCTCCCTGAGGTGTTGGAAATCGCGACAGACGAAGAGCTGCGGTTGTTTAGTCGTGATGTCGAACGCGTAATTCTCAGCATCGATAGAGTAGGGGATTTTCTTTACCTCGGGCTCCAGACACGAGACCGATTCGCCGATCGAGGAAAGCAGACCGGCACCGTAAATTTTCGGATTCTCCAGCGTGCCGATGAGTCCGTATTCCACTGTCCACCAATGCAAACGTGAGAGCAGCGCCATTTCGGAAGGCTCGCCGAGATTTTTCTGGCGATATTCCACCAGCTTTGTTGCCTCCTCGACTTCCTTCGCATCGACGTTCGGGCGCTCCTTTAAGATCGATAAATGCCGGATCGCTTGATACACCTCGAAATCTTTTTTGGACGACATTGCCTTTGCTCCCACTTCGCCGAAGCGCTGCAAATAATTTGAGTATTCGCGATCGACAATGATCGGCGCATGACCGGCGGCCTCATGCACGATGTCCGGCGCAGGCGTGTATTCGATGTGATAGATTTGTCGCATGTCGCACGCGATCACCAGCACCTTGTAGGCTTGAAATTCCATGAACGCTGCCGGCGGAATGAAACCGTCCACGGCTACGGCGCCCCATTCGATCTTTGCCAGAATATCGTTCATCTCTTCGATGCGCGGGATGCGCTCGAACGAGATACCCGTGTTGAGGAGGCCCTTGAAGTAAACCTTGTGCGCGTATTCCTTCAGGAAAAAAATGTTCTGGCGCATGATAAATCGCCAGACTGCGTGATCGACCGATGTGTAATCGTCGTATCGCTGATCGACTGCGAATTGGAGCAAATGTTTGGGACAAGCGGCTACTGCCGCATTGCTATAGCTGATACCGCCTTGAGATTTCATCGCCAAGCTCCGGACACATAAACAACTTATGACTCGTTTGCAGGGCGAGCAAGAATGATTCCGGGCCGGGTGGATCGGCTTCTCCGAAGACGATGCCAAGAAAACTGCGGCTCTGCCGCCTGGGTTACCAACGCGTTGAGGACAACGCGTTCCACCTATCGCTTCGCGCGCATCGCTCGTCGCACGATCCAAATGCCGCCGACAATTCCAATCACCCACGGCGCGAGAAAGGCGATCGCCACGCCGATCATCCGCAGGCTCCACATGATTGCGCCAGCGCTTTGTGCCAGTGTGCGCCGCAAGGTAGCGATCAGGCCGCTCTCCTGGGAAACAATATTGCCCTGGCTGTAGACCTGGATCGAAACGTCCGCCGGCGCGTTCGCTTCATCGGTCTGCGCGTCCGTACGGTCCTGACGTTGCACACTCACGTTCTCGACTTTGCCTAACGAGTCGAGCGATTGCATGAGTGCGGGATAATTTTTGATCGGCACACGTAGCGAAACATTTGCCACAGCATGGCCATTCGGATCGCGGCTGAAGTTGGAACTGCGAATCCGTCCGCCTTGTTTCTCTGCCAGAGCGCGAAGCTCCTTTGCCTTTTCGTCCACTGACGGCGTGCGAATGCGCAGGCTTGTTTGCTGGAAAGCTTGTTCCTGTTCCTCGCGAGAAATGGAGATGTTAAGTTCCACCTTGTCACGTTTGGTCGTGGCATTCTCCGACATTCCGCTGCCACCTTGCGCGATGCGTTGGGTCTGCGTTTGGAAATTGTTCACGCGCCCCAGTCCTTTGACACGACCGATGACACTCTCGCTTTCTTCCGGAGCGATCAACATGCTCACCTGCGCGGAGACGCGTCCGGAATACGGGCGCGTAGAGTGCGAGCTGGCCGCGCTCCTTGAGCAGAAACGCCGCTGGCTCTTCCATGTCCTTTTCCGCGAGCGAAATCGTCACGGTGGCGAATTGTACCTGCGAATCCCAATACTTTAATTCGCCCTGCATCTTCTCGATCTCTTCGCGCACCCGGGCCAGTTCTTTTTCTACCTGAAGCAAATCGGAAACTTTGCCGGTGTTCGTTTTTAACATGTCGATCAAACGCTGCTCCATCACATGGGCGTTTTTCAGGCGCGCATCGGTATCGAAATAGGCTTTGGTTACGTCTTCGGTGCCCAGGGTCTGATTCTTTAGTTCGCCAAGGCTCCGAATCTTTTGCAGGAAACGATCGAGATTTTCCGGAAGGACCTTGACGACGACTTGCCCGCGCAACTTCCCATTTGCCTGTTTCTCGGAATCAGTCGTGGCGACGTACCCGTGCTCTTCGTTCGCAAATGCAATGATCTTCTGGACCGCATTATCAAACGTGACGATCTCCAGTTCGACAGTTGCGTTTCGAATCAGTTTCCGATTCGCCAACTCCGGAGCGGGCGTTTCAACTGGGCTTGTTGCGGCTTCCTTTCCAACGGCAGCGTTCTCTTGAACTACGTCGGGTGCTACGCCGCCGGTTTCTGACTGCGCGGTTTTAGCCGGCGCAACCGTTGCGGCAGGCGCTTTGCGCTCCTCGCGAAATTTTGATCTGGTTGCAGGCGGCGGTGCCGGGGCTTCGAGCGCGAGGTCTTGTGGCCGTCCGGCGGCGACCTCATCTGATCTGCCCAAAGCTCCGGCCTGAGCCGGGCGTGATTGTGGCGGCGGCGGCGCAGCGATTTTCGCCTCCGCATAGCGCTCACGAGCGTGCGGCACACCTAAAGGTTCGCCAGTGATCAATCGTCCGATCTGCACGAGGCCGAGCAGAACGGCGGCGACAGCTGCGATTTGAGTAGCGCGTAAGCGCATTAGGTCGGCGAGCAGTTTTACAAGTCCGCTTCGTTGAGGGACTCGATTACGAAAGCCTGCCAGCATTCGCTGTTCGAAAGCTGGATCGGGTTTTTCCTGTGCAAGAGTTTCTTCCAGAATTTTGTTCATAGCTTTGGTCTCCTGATGGGTTTTTCGGCACGCAGCGCAATCGACCAGGTGTGCGTGAAGCGCGCTTCGTTCGTTATTAGAAAGCTCGCCGAGCAGATCGGCGGCCAGCCAGGTGTCGATTTCGTCGTGAATCGTTGCCATACGTTTAATCCTTTGAAACGAGAGCCGGGCGAAGTTGCTTACGCATTGAAGCCAGGCCGCGGCCCAGAATTCCGCGCAATGCGCCATTAGTTAGGCCCAGAGTATTTTCGATGCTGCGATAATCCATCTCTTCGAAGTAACGCAAAGTAAGCGCGGCTCGATGGAGTTCAGGCAACGTTGCGAGCGCGGAATGCAACCGTTGATCTAAAGCACTCCTGTTAGTTCGCTCTGGTTCGATTGTTTCGGTGAGTTGTTCGGGCAAAGAAACAGTGCGGCGTTTGCGACAAACGTCGTGCGCCTTGTGTCGAGCGACGGTCGCGAGCCAGGCAGGAAATTTTTCCGGGTCGCGCACGCGCCAGCGTGTTTTCCATGCTTTTACCAGCGAATCTTGCACGATGTCCTCCGCCTCTTCGCGATTCTGGAGGATGCCGTAAGCGATCGCGAAAAGTGTCCGGCTGTGCGCGCGAATGATCATTTCAAATGCCTCTCGATCGCCGTGAATGGCCGCTCGATCACGAATCCGCGCGATTTTTTTTCGGCGAATTTTTCGTAGGAGCCCTCGCCGAGCCTGTGCGGCGGTCTATGACCGCCGATTCGCTTCCTGCAGTTTTTAGCCGTCGGCGCTCGTAGAGCGCCGCTACAGTCAGAAAATTAGGACGGTATTGCCGACGCCAACCAGGTCTTTCACCCGTGCGGCATCCCAGTTGGCGAGGCGAATGCAGCCGTGACTAGCAGCACGGCCAATTGTCTCGGGATTATTCGTCCCGTGAATGCCGATACCAGGTTTGTTCAAGCCCATCCAAAGAACGCCGACGAGATTATTCGGACCTGGCGGAAGGTTGTAATAGTTCTCAGTGCGCACCCCATAGTTGAGCATGCCTTCATCGTAACGGAACCACGGCCACACGTTCGCTCCAGGAATCTTCCATGTGCCCACCGGCGCTGGCAGAGTTTTCGACCCAGGCGTGATCGGAAACACACATACGAGCTGATCGTGATCGAAAACCTCCAGAAGGTGCTCGTGCGTATCGACAAAAATCTTTCGAGAAGCGAACGCCGGGTTTTCTGGAACTTTGCCTTCGGTGAATTTCTCAACCTCAAAGGGCAATACATTTGGTACCTTCAAGGTTTCGCCAGGCTGGAGATTTTCCCAGTTCTTTCCCGGATTGAGCTTTTGAATATAGGACTCGGCCGAATGATATCGCTCGGCAACGAACTCGAGCAGCGATGCATAAGGCAGCCATTTTAGTTTGGCCTGCTCGGCACGAGTGCCCGGAACATTGCCCACCAGCTTCAGATCTTCATCCCGGATCGTGTAGGTAGTGTAAGTCACGGGCACTTGATCAAGCATCCACTGATCGACGGCGCCAGTCTTTGGCATGGCATG
>QHRI01000233.1 GCA_003221375.1 Verrucomicrobiota bacterium | reverse complement strand
CCGCTTTTATGATAATCGATTGGTTCTCGCGCTTGGCTGCATCCAGCAATGGCCCGAGTTGCTCAATTGTGACTCTCTGCTCCCGGAAATAGATGGCGGGAACTGCGCCGCCCGTGATGCTTATGATTTGCTGGTTGGTCTGCGGGCCAAGTGTAAAGCGCGAGAACGGCATCGAAACAGAGATCCCTTGTTGCAAAATAAAATTCGAGCTTAGTAACAGGAAAAAAACGAGGAGGAAAGCGACATCGACCAGCGCGATGAGGACAAGCCAGCCGAAGTTGAACGTCATCGTGCGGCTGAGTTTCATAAAGCGCCGGAGGCTTATCGATTTATCGAATCGCCGGTTTAGGAATCAAACTGTGCCTCGGAAAGAGCCTGCTGTTCAGGTGATTGAAAGCTGATGATGCCACTGATCGGGCGGCTCTCGGTCAACATGTGGACGATCTCGATCCCCGCGCGCTCCATATCATGCAGCATGGTGTTCACGCGCGAAGAGAGGTAGCTATAAGCGACAAAGGTTGGCGTGGCGACCACCAAGCCTGCCGCAGTCGTCAGCAAACTCTTGTACACGCCGCTGGAAAGCTCAGTCACCGTCGCATAACCGCCGCTTGAGGCAATCGTTCCAAACGCGTCGATCATTCCCGCCACGGTCCCAAGCAATCCGAGCAGCGGCGCGAGAAAAGCGATGGTAGCCAGGACTGCGAGAAATCGTTCCAACTTTGGTACTTCGAGTTGGGCGGCTTCTTGCACGATATCGCGCAGTTCTGCGCGAGGCGCATCGTGCCGAATAATTGCGGCATGAATCACCCGCGCGACCGGACCCGGTGTCCCGGCTGATTCATGTAGCGCCTCAGCAAAATTACGACGACGGACAAGATTCGCGAGTCCCTTCAAAAATTCGCCCACATGAATTGTGGCACGATGGAAGTAAAAGAAGCGCTCGGCAAAGACCGCGATCGAGATGACGCTACAGACCAGAATTGGCCACATTAACAATCCCCCCTTTTGGATGTACTCAATCACGCCGGTTTTGTAGCCCTCTTTTCCGACTGTGGCAAGCCGGCAACCAAATGTCGATCCACTGGCTCAACCGACCCCAATAGTCAGCGTTTAGCGCCGGGCTATGTTCAGTCCAGTCACCCTACCGTGGATTTTTTTCGCGCGGTTTTGGTGAAGAAGACGGGCGAGTGGTAGCGGAGGTCCTGCGGCCCAGCAACTTGCCCGATCCATCGAAAATGGAATAGCCGGTTTGTTTGCCGGATGCATCGTAGCTGTAAACGATCTTATGCATTACGGTGCCGTCTTCTGCGCTTTGGGTTTCTTCCCGAAGCCGGCCGGCGTCGTCGTACTTGTATCGGCTCTTGAATCGAAAGCGGCCATCGGAACCGGAAACTTCCCCACTGGAAAAACGCCCCGCCTCATCCAGCTCATAACGAATGGTCTCGCGGAGCTTGCCATCCTCGCCAGTGGTCGTTGCAACTGCCTTGTGCTGCGCACCATCAAACTTGTAAACCGTGCGCGAGCCATCAGGATGCATCGATACGGTGACCCGGACAGCATCATTGCTGGTTTGGTCGGAAGACTGGCTGAATCCGATTGTGTTAGCACAAATAAAAAGAGCAGACGTCATCGCCAGCCCAGGCGGGGAAAATTTCATGACTTGAGGAGCTTAAGGTTAAGGCGCGTGGCTGCAAACATACTGAAATTTTTTTATTGACCGGGCCTAGCGAAGGTGGTTAAAGATGGGGCCAAGTGGAGGAAAATGGATGAATACTCCACTCGATCATGGACGCCGATTCTCTACCTGAACGCTTGTATGCCGGAGAGTTCCGGCATTCCATTGATGAAAAGAATCGAATCACTATTCCCTCTCGTTGGCGGCGCGATCAAGCCGAAGAATTTATCCTTTTGCCTGAGGCATCGCATCAATTTCTCCTCGTCATGTCGCCCGAGGAGTTTGCAAGAATGAGTTCGGCAGCGGAAACAAACCAAGGTGTATCGGCGCGCGATCGCCGGGT
>QHRI01000232.1 GCA_003221375.1 Verrucomicrobiota bacterium | reverse complement strand
GGTGCGCACTCAGCGTTCTCGATGAACTTGGCATTCGCACGATCGGCGGCGCGCTTTTAGATGTCGGCGTCTCTTCTCGGCAACTCGAAAATGCGGAGCGTGGGTTCAGCTTCATGCGAAATGGTCCCCTCGACATGCGCATGGATCCGCGCGCGCAACTGACCGCCGCTGCAATCGTAAATGAATATAGCGAGGAACAATTAACACGCTTGTTTCGCGAGCTGGGAGAGGAGCCGGCAGCGCGCCGCATCGCGAGCTTGATCGTGAAAATGCGAAAGAGTGTACCGTTTCGCGAAACGCTACCGCTCGCCCGCGCCATCGAAAAACTGGTCGGACGGCATGGACGCCACCATCCGGCTACTCAGGTGTTTCAAGCGTTGCGGATGGAGGTAAATGACGAGCTTGGAGCGCTCGAAGACGGCTTGCGAGTTTTCACTGCTCGCCTTGAGGGCGGCGCGCGCATTGCGGTGATTACTTTTCATTCACTGGAAGACCGAATCGTGAAGAATTTCTTTCGCGATCGCAGTCGCGAATGGCTGGACAAGCCCGAGTGGCCCGCGCCGCAACGCAATCCGGATTACGATCTTAAACTGATTACGCCAAAACCAGTTGAGCCCACTGAAGAGGAACGGCGCACAAACCCCCGATCACGCAGCGCAAAATTGCGCGTAGCCGAAAAGATTTAAATGAACCGTTCGCATCGAAGAAATTGCAACACTGTAAATGCGGCGTCGCTCGCGCGCTGGATTGTGGTAACGGCGTTTCTGGCGCTGGCCGGGTTGAGTTACGTTTATTTGACGCTGCAACTCTATCATCTGGGCGAACGCCGGAAGGCGGTCGAGAATGAGCTCGCTGGTCTTCGCACCCAAAATGACATAGCTAGCGCGCAAATCACGGCGTTGACCTCGCGTTCTGCGTTGCAACGCCGTTTGAAAGAAGGCTACTTGAAAATGGTGCCGATTTCGGAGGCCAACATTGTGCGGCTTACCATGCCTGCGCGCTCGGCGGAAGACAACGCGATCCAACCCGTAGCCAATCCTTCCGGCACGAAATGAAAGTAAACAGCCGAACACGTTGCGTACTGGTGTGCGCTGCTTTTATCGGACTGTTCAGCATTTTTTCGTTTCGTTTAATCTATCTGCAGGCAATTAAACACGACGAATACGCCGGTCTCGCAGCTGAAAAGCACATCCATAAGCAAATCATCCACGCGGAACGCGGCACGATCCTCGATGCGAATAACGAAGTACTCGCGAACAACATTCCTGTCCACACAGTAGTGGCCGACGCCACGCATCTCAATAACCGGCCAGCAATCATCGATCTCGTCAGCAAGGAACTCGGTCTTCCCCCCGCACAGGTCGCTGAAAAGTTAAGTAGCGAGCGTCGCTACATCATCATCAAGCGTGAAGTGTCCGAGGCGCAGACTGGCGCGCTGCGTGAAAAACTTCGTGCCGCTAATCTGCGTGGAATCTATTTCGAGCACGATGCCACCCGCGTTTACCCAAATGGTTCGATGCTTTGCCACGTCATTGGATTCACCGACTTCGATCATCGCGGTATCCAGGGAGTCGAAGCGTCGATGGAGGAATATCTTCATGGGCAGGACGGTTTTCGCTTCATCGAACACAACCGTGCCGGCCAGGAAATTGTGCCTTATCGAGGACAGGAGCGCCCCTCGCGCGACGGTTATCGGGTCCATCTGACCGTCGATCTTAGTCTGCAGAATATTGTCGAGAACGAGATCGACGCCGCGATGGAGGAATATTCTCCTCAAAAGGCCACGATTATTTTAATGCGGCCGCAGACCGGTGAAATCCTCGCAATGGCCAATCGGCCGGATTTTGATTTAAACCTTCGCGCCGAGGCCAAGCCTGAAGAAATGAAAAACCGAGCCATCATCGACATGATGGAGCCAGGTTCGACCTTTAAGATCGTTGCCGCCGCCGCCGCTCTCAACGAACGAAAGCTTCGATCTGATTCAACGATCTTTTGCGAGAACGGTCTTTGGAATTTCGGAGGCGCGGCCCTGCACGATCATCGCTCGTTTTCGTATCTGAGCGTCCGCGACGTTCTTGTGAAATCGAGCAACATTGGCGCGGCCAAACTTGCTCTGAGCGTGGGCGACCAAAGGTTCTACGAGTACATACGTCGATTCGGCTTTGGTGAGCGGACCGGGATTGAGCTACCAGGTGAAATCGGTGGAGTCATTCGGCCTCCGAAAGCGTGGAGTAAAATCTCGATTACGCGTATCCCGATGGGGCACGAAGTCGGGGTCACGCCGTTACAAATGACAGTGGCGATGGCAGTCATTGCGAACGGCGGAAAGTTAGTCACTCCGCGCATCATTAAATCGATTACCACACCGGAAGGGAAAACCGTCAGCTCACTTTCCCCTGTAGTGCTGCGCCAGGTGATATCTCCGGAGACCGCCAGAGAGATCGGTGATGCATTGCGCGGTGTAGTGAGCGATCGCGGCACTGCTGCCGCTGCTGCCGTTCCCGGTTTTACGATTGCAGGCAAAACCGGAACCGCACAAAAGGTTGATCCTCGAGGTGGATATGAACACGGGAAATACGTTGTTTCATTCGCCGGCTATCTGCCGGCGGAACACCCCGAGTTTGTCGGATTGGTGGTGCTGGATGACGCGCACACCAGTAAACCGGAGCTAAATTACGGCGGGCTCATTGCGGGACCAATTTTTTCCCGAGTAGCAGAGAAGGCGGCCCGCTATCTAGATCTTGAGCCGCATGAGGAGATTCGCAAAGCGATTCCCGTAGAGCGAGTCGAAAAAACAACGCCGGCAGAGCGAATTCGCAAGGCCAGACCGGCGGAACGAATCGCCTTAACCAATGCGTCGCGCCATTGAACACCTCGCCATGGTTCGCGGCCGCGAATCCGTCCCATTGCGGACATGTTAAAGCCTCATGCAGCTCAAGACTCTTCTCTCCGCGACTCCAGTTCGCCAGATCATCGGGACACTTGATCGCACGGTGGAAAATATCGCGTATGACTCGCGGCGAGTGCAAAGGAATGGCATGTTCGTGGCGCTGCGGGGCGAGAAATCCGATGGTCATGAATTCATCGGTCAGGCAATCGAAAAAGGGGCTTCGGTAATCGTTGCCGAACGCGAGGAGCAGAATCCGCGCGCGACTTGCCTTGTTGTCGAGAACACGCGGACGGCGCTCGCTGATTTTGCAGAAACCTTTTACGGTCATCCCGGGCGCAAATTAAAACTGGCAGCGGTCACGGGTACCAACGGGAAAACCACGACCACATTTCTCATCAAACATATTTGCGAAAATGCCCGCTTGCGTTGCGGATTGATCGGAACGGTGCGCTATGAGATCGGTGAGAGGGTACTGCCGGCCATTCGCACCACGCCGGAATCGCTCGATTTACAGGAGCTGTTGGCCCAAATCGTCAACGCGGGTTGTAAGGCAGCGGCGATGGAAGTCTCTTCACATGCGCTCGCGCAGGACCGCCCGCGTGGCCTCGAATGGAATGTCGCAGTCTTTACAAATCTTACGCAAGACCATCTCGACTTTCATGGGACCATGAAAAATTATTTCGAGTCCAAGGCGAAGCTGTTCGCCGGACTCGCGAGTCAGAAAAAAAAGCGCAAACCAATAGCAATTGTAAATATTGATGACCGTTACGGCGAACAACTGCTCGACAAAATCGACAAGCGCATCGCGGTGATCACTTATGGAATGGGGATGCGCGCGGATTTTCGCGCTTCGAATTATCGGGTTGAGTCCAGCGGTACTTCTTATCAGCTGGATGCTCGCGGCAAAAGTTACCTGGTCCGTGTTCCGTTGATTGGCCGGTTTAACGTCATAAATTCCCTGGCGGCACTGGCTGCCGCCAATGCGCTTGGGATCAATTTGCGGGACGCTGTGTTTAGTCTTGGCAAGTCGCCGCAAGTGCCGGGACGCTTGGAATTGGTCCCGGCAAAGCGACAGTTTCAAGTCTTTGTCGATTATGCTCACACACCTGACGCCTTAGGGAATGTCCTCAAGACACTACGAGAGCTTGAGCCGCATCGGCTGATTGCCGTTTTTGGTTGCGGCGGCAATCGCGATCGGGAGAAGCGCCCGTTGATGGCCGAAATTGTGGATCGCCATGCCGACTACGCCATCATTACTTCGGACAACCCCCGCAAGGAAAATCCGGACACGATTGTCGCTGAGATCGAAAAGGGATTCCGCTCGACTCACTATGAAAAAATTGTCGATCGGACCCAGGCCATTAATCGCGCCATTGAACTGGCACGGCCGCACGACATTGTTTTGATCGCCGGCAAGGGGCACGAAAATTATCAAGAGTTCGCCGATCACACCATTCCATTCGACGATATTCAAGTCGCGCGGCGTGCGATCGAAGATCATCCAGTAGAATTTTCACCATGATGTTTTTGGTTGGGCATTTTCAAACACGCACAATTCCGAGGAGCGCATACGCCTCCCGTGCTCTCCGTATGCGTTCCTCAATCCTATGAACCCGCTTGCCCTCGCTCAGGTTGCCGAGTTCGCCGGAGGCTCGCTCTCGTCTGGAGACGGAACCATTTTGATCGACAAGGTGAGCACCGATTCGCGCACCATTAAGCGTGGTGAATTGTTCGTTGCGTTGCGCGGTGAAAATTTTGATGGACACAATTTCGTAGAAGCCGTCGCAACGGCCGGCGCGACTGGCGCGATTGTCGATTCCAATTGGAAAGGGAATGCGGGCGATAATTTCGCGCTCATTCGCGCAAAAGACACTTTGCTAGCGTACCAGCAGCTGGCAGCCAATTACCGAAAGTCGCTCAAACTAAGTGTGGTCGCGATTACCGGAAGCAACGGCAAGACCAGCACCAAGGATTTCGCTGCTGCGGTTCTTGCCCGCCGGTTTCGAGTGACGAAAACACAGGGAAATTTCAATAATCACGTCGGTTTGCCTCAAACGATTCTGGAAGCCACGTCGCAGGACGAGATCGCGGTTTGGGAAATCGGAATGAATCACCCCGGGGAAGTCGCGGTATTGGCGAAAATAGCCGCGGCCGACGTTGGGATCATTACAAACATTGGTGTCGCGCATATCGAGTTTATGGGATCGCGTGAAAAAATTGCCGAGGAGAAAGGTGCGCTTGCAGAAGCCATCGGCGCCGAGGGGACGGTTATCTTGAATGCTGACGATCCCTTTACCAAGAGAATCGCGACGATTCTCGAAGGCGCTCACCGCTGCCGGGCCCAATTGCCAGTGCCTGGGTTGCACATGGTACAGAACTCGTTGCTGGCCGTCGCGGTCGGTCGGGTCTTCGGTCTTTCTCTTGAAGAATGCGCCGCAGGCCTGGTTGCCGCGCCGCTGACCAAAGCGCGTTTGCAAGTCAGGGAAATCCGGGGTGTGCAATTTCTCGACGATAGCTACAACGCAAACACCGATTCCATGAAAGCGGCGTTGCGAACGTTAGTTGAACTGGATGCGGAAGGACAACGGATCGCTGTGTTGGGCGAGATGCGCGAATTGGGCGGCGAATCGGAGGCCGGACATCGCGAGGTGGGCGAAATGGCAGCTGCGTTAAAAGTCGATCACCTAATTGCGATTGGAAATGTGGCGGCAGGCCTCGCAGATGCCGCAAAACAGGCCGGGCTGGAGAACAGCTCGACCGTAGCCTCAACCGCGGAAGCCGCTGAACTATTGGCCGTGATCGCAGCACCCGGCGACTTGGTGCTCATCAAGGGCAGTCGTCTGGCGCGCACCGAGCAAGTAATTGAAGCGTTCCGAAATCCGTCCGCCTTCGCCAAGGCTACGGCGGACAAGCATTCCGCAGCCGCCAATTCGCCATGATGTACTTCCTTCATCACCTGAGCGACCGGTTCATCGGGTTCAACGTTTTTCTTTATGTCACGTTCCGAGCCATTGCCGCGGCGGTCACCGCCTTCCTGCTCACGTTGATTTTTGGAAACTTCGTCATTCGAATACTGATCGCGCTTAAATTGGGACAACCTATTCGCGGAGCGGCGGAAGTTCATCGTCTTGCTGAACTGCATGGTGGTAAACAAGGAACGCCCACCATGGGTGGCGTGCTGGTCATCGGCTCGGTCTTTGTGTCCAGTATCATCTGGGCGCGCCTCGATAATCGCTTCGTTTGGCTGGTCCTGTTTTGCATGGTTTATCTCGGCGCCCTGGGTTTCGCTGACGACTATCTCAAGGTGACCAAGAAGAAGTCCGACGGCATCAGTGGACGAATCAAACTGATCTTTCAGATTGCTCTTGCCTTAATTGTCACAGCCGTTTTTCTCACCAGTCCGCTGCTGGAGGTGCAGGCGCGTTCGCTCTACGTGCCTTTCGTTAAGACGCCAGTCATTGCCAACATGGGTTGGTTCACCTTCGTATTTTTTCTCCTCATCATTGTGGGTTCCTCGAACGCCGTCAATCTCACAGACGGGCTCGACGGTCTGGCGATCGGTTGCACCGTCACCGTAGCTTTTGCTTATGCCTTGCTCTCTTACGCAGCAGGAAATTTTCGGATCGCCGAGTACTTACAGGTCCCGTTCTATCCATTTGCCGGAGAACTGACTGTGGTCTGCTCCGCATTGGTCGGAGCGGGTCTGGGCTTCCTCTGGTTCAATTGTTTTCCAGCGAAAGTTTTCATGGGCGACACCGGCTCGCTCTCTATCGGCGGCATGATTGGTGTGGTGGCGATCTGCTGCAAGCAGGAGCTGCTGTTGGTTGTTGTAGGCGGTGTTTTCGTGATTGAAGCCGTCTCGGTGATTTTGCAGGTGATGAGTTTCAAACTCACTGGCAAACGGATTTTCGTTATGTCTCCGCTTCATCATCACTTCGAATTGACTGGCTGGAAGGAAAACACAGTGATCGTTCGGTTTTGGATTCTCTCCATCGTCTTCGCGTTACTTGGTCTTGCGACACTGAAATTGCGATAAAACATGCGCTACAAGAATCAGAATATTGCCGTTCTTGGTGCGGGATTGAGTGGGAGCGCCGCGTCGCTGCTGCTTAGATCGGAGGGTGCACAGGTTACAGTGCTCGATAGCGCCGAAGAAAAGAACTTACTTAAGTCGACCATTGATAATCTGCGGGCGCAGGATGTGCGCGTGACCTGCGGAGCGGCGGCGGAGGAAGACTCATCTACTTATGAAATCGCCATCTTAAGTCCGGGCATCGATCCCGCTTCACGATTGGTGCGGAATTTCTCATCGCGCGGAATCGACATCATCGGCGAACTCGAACTGGGCTGGCGTTTTTGCGAAAAAATTCCGATCATCGCAGTCACCGGTACGAACGGCAAAACGACAACAACCGAATTGCTCGCTCAAATGCTGAACGCTTGCGGTCAGCGAACGATTGCCTGCGGAAACATTGGAAAGCCGCTTTCGGAAGTGGCACGCGAGAAGCAGACATATGACGTGCTTACGGTGGAGGTGAGCTCATTCCAGCTGGAGACGATTCGCACTTTTCATCCGTCCATCAGTCTCTGGCTTAACTTCGCTCCGGACCATCTCGATCGTTATCGCTCGGTGGCGGAATATCGTGCGGCCAAGCTGCGGATTTTTGAAAATCAAACCGAAGCTGATGTCGCGGTCGTGAATGCGATCGAAAAAATACCGAATATCCACCCCCGCACGATCACATTTAGCGCCTATGCCAATGGCGGAGACTTCCGAGTTTCGGAAGGAGTGATTCTTTACCGCGACGAACCAGTCTTGCGATTGGGGGATACCAAACTGCGTGGCCTGCACAACATCGAGAATTTGATGGCGACCCTTGCGGTTGGCATGGCACGCGGTTTGTCGTTCGGGCAGATGGTACCGCCGCTTTAAGCCGGTCGTCCTGATCGCTGGCGGCAAGGATAAGGGATTTAGCTTTGATCCGCTTCGATCGCTCGTGAAAGAGAAGGTGAGATCGACGATTTTGATTGGAGAAATGGCTGAAAGCGTCAGCCGCTCCTGGGCTGGCACGGTCAAATCCGAAATAGCAAGCTCGCTTGCTGACGCGGTCGGGCGTGCACATGCCACCGCAAAACCTGGAGAAATCGTTCTATTTTCCCCGGGCACATCATCGTTCGACATGTTCAAGAGCTATGCCGATCGAGGCGATCAATTTCGTGCGCTCGTCCGCGCTTTGCCTGAAAACTCATGATGAAAGTTCCGCGCTTCTTCAGACACAGAAAACTCTGGGCTGCGACTGCGCGCCGCTCGTCGGCGTCCGCTGGAATGGACTTTGAAGAAATGCCGGAACCGAACATGAAATTGTCGCGGGCGCTGCTGATTGTTTTGCTTCTGCACGTAGTCGCCGTGTCGGGAATTATCGCATTCAACGCGATTAAAACCCGGGAGAATTCGTTCGTTCCGGCATCCTCCGCAAACGCGAAGGTTAAACCGTCCGAGACCATCAGCGCAGGAATTCATACTGATGGCGTCAAACCGCAAACTGCAGTGGCGCAACAAGAGCGAGCGCCCCAGGAGGATCCAAAACCTTCACATTCGCCTTCGAAATTGTCTTCAAAGGACGATCACTCGAACGCGCCCTCCGTTGCAAAGGCTGTCGCGGCCAAGCCTCTGTCTTCTGGAAAAACCTACGTCGTGAAGAAGGGCGATAATCCGGTGACAATCGCAAAAAA
>QHRI01000412.1 GCA_003221375.1 Verrucomicrobiota bacterium | reverse complement strand
TCTTATAAAACGTGGCAAGCGCGTTGGAGCGCTCGCTTTTCTTCTCCAAACATAGTCCCTTCTTAAAAAGCGCCTGGCTGCGCCAGTGAATCGGCTCGTCCTTATCGGATGCGAGTTGATCGTAGAGTTCGATCGCGCGCTGGTAGTTGACTGGGTCGGTCGTGCCCATCTCAAAGAAAATATCGCCCTTGCCGCACAACGCCTCGCGTTTTTCCGACGGACCGGCGTCACTCTTCAATACTTCATCATATAGTGCGAGAGCGTCCTTGGGTTTTCCAAGCTTCCGCTCAATCACAGCCTGTTCATTGCGCGCTGCCCATCGCAGCGCACCACTTTGCCGTACGACCTGGTCAAACAGTACGATTGCCCGGTCGAGCGAATGCTCACCCATGCTGGACATAGCCGATTCTGCCGCGAAGAAGAGAGCCTTTTCAGCGAGTGAACTATCAGGGGCCTGTTGCACAATAAGTTCAAACTGCGTCTGTGCGTTCGCGAAATCCTGGCGGCGGTAATAAAGCTCGGCCAACAATCCAGATGTTGAGATAATCTCCGCGTTCCGCGGCTGCAGCTGTTGGCGACTCAGCTGCGCGAGTCAAATACGTGCGCGCTTCATCAAGGCGCGGTGGCGAAGCGTGAAAAGCGAGTTCCGCCAGGCTCACCAGGGCTTCCGACACGCGGGGACTCTTGGGAAAATCATGAATGAACTGTTGCAGCGATCTTTCAGCTCTTTCGTCGCCTTTGGTCGCTTGCAGCAAGCCTTCCTCCAAGCGCAAGTCGGCGCGCGCCTCTCCGTTTCCGCCTGCCTTTTCCAATTCAGCGTAATCAATTAGAAAACGTGCATGGTTGCCTAGTTGGAGCCAGCCCGTGGAGGCGTTGAACAGCGCAATCTTTGCCCATGGCGAGCGGGAACGGGCGATTTGTTCAAAGTCCGCGGCAGATCTGTCAAATCGCCTAGCGAGGTACTGCGCCTGGGCAGATAAAAAATCGATTCGGGCCAGCAAAGACGACTCGGGATGAAACGAGCGCGCTTCCTCCAGAATTGCAATCGCCTCGTCGAAGTGTTTGTCCTCGATTTCAAATTGTGCAAGCTCGAGGAAAGCAGGCGCGAACGCCTGAGATTTTAGGGTCGTGTGGCGAAGATCGGTGAATAATTGTCGAGCTCGTTCCCTGCGCCCTGCGCGAATTTCGAGCCGCGCGAGATACCATCGCGCGAATGTTCGCCGTGGCTGTTCGGGGCTGCGCACCCATCTCTCCAGTTCATTGCGCGATGGTTTGTGCTCCGCCCGATAGAGCTCATCAAGTCTTGCAAAGAGAAGAGGAAGATCCGGGTCTGCCGGGTGACGATCAATAAATTGCTCGACGACGTCGTCTGCGATTTCCGGCGTTTTTAGTTGCATTTGTGCTTCCGCGATACCCAAGACCGCCGAGATTAACGCAGGGTGAGCGGCTCCCTCTGGTCTTTTCAAAAGGCCTTGAAAAATACCGATCGCTCTTTCAGGTCGCCGTTGGAGTAGTTCCAGGCGGCCGCGTAATACTCTGCGTTCTCTTCGTTCAGCGATCGACGCTGGTTGCATCTCTTCCAGAAGGCGGCGCGCGCCGGTCGCATCACCCGTCTCAATGTACAACTCGGCGGCTCGCAACTGCGCCCGCGCAGCCCATTCTTTGTCATGAATGAGAAGCATAAATTTCTTCAGCGCTTCTTCGCGTCTTGCCAACGCGCGCAACGTTTCTGCCTCTCCAAATGTCGCGGCGTTACGAAATGGCGACCCCGCATCGTTGGCCAGTTGCTCGTAAAGGGGCAGGGCATCGGACCATCGATGCAGACTCGCGAAGGCTTGGGCGCACCAAAATTTTGCCCAGGGTAGTTCGCGCACCCGAATGTCTGCCAACAAAGTCAGAGTATTCTCCGGATGCTTTGCAGCTATTTGCGCTTCGGCAAGCTTCTCCACACCAGCACGCCACTCGGATTCGGGCAGTTTGTTATTCAACAACGCCTGCAATCGCGCGACTGCTACTTCCGGCACACCTTCTGCAAGCGGCTCGCTCGCTTGGGCAATTTCGCTGGAAATGTCCGCGCGGGCGACCTGGGCGAGCAGGCTCATCAGACACATCAGGCCTATGCCTCTTACGTGGCTCATGTGTTCGTCAATAAACGGCGCAGATATTGTCCCGTATAGCTGACTGGCAGCTCAGCAATCTTCTCCGGCGGAGCCGCTCCCACAATTTCGCCGCCAGCCTCTCCACCTTCGGGGCCCAGATCAATGATCCAGTCCGCGCATTTGATCATCTCCAAATTGTGTTCAATCACGATCACTGTGTTACCCGCATTGCGAAGTTTCATTAACACCTGCAGCAGCTTCTCGATGTCGGCGAAATGCAATCCGGTCGTCGGTTCGTCCAGGATGTAAAGCGTGCGTCCAGTCGCCTTTTTGGCAAGTTCCGTTGCCAGTTTCACGCGCTGGGCTTCACCGCCGGAAAGGGTCGTTCCTGCCTGGCCAAGTCGCAGATAACCCAGACCCACATCAAGTAGCGAGTCTAACTTTTCCGAAATGCTCGGCACGTTTCGAAAGAATCGCGCGGCTTCGTCCACGGTGAGATCGAGGACATCGGCAATGTGCTTCCCCTTATAAGTGATCTCAAGGGTTTCACGGTTATAACGTTTGCCGTGGCACACTTCGCACTCGACATAAACGTCGGGCAAAAAGTGCATCTCGATCTTGATTAACCCATCGCCCTCGCAATTTTCGCAGCGGCCACCCTTGACGTTGAAGCTGAAACGGCCCGCATCGTAACCGCGCACCCGGGCCGCAGGCAATTGACTAAACAGTTCGCGGATCGGAGTGAACGCGCCGGTGTAGGTGACCGGGTTTGATCGTGGCGTTC
>QHRI01000417.1 GCA_003221375.1 Verrucomicrobiota bacterium | reverse complement strand
CAGCCGTGCGGCAGTTCTTTCATTTTGACGGCGTACTCGACGATGTCGCCTTCCGGATTGAAGGAAAAACCAGAAGTTGTTTTGTAGATCGGGACAACTTCCAGGTAGACTTCAGGAGCGAGTCGTCGATTCAATGCGATCTCGCGCCGGCAAAAGTAGTGGCGATTCTCCAGCGTGCTGAAATCGAGAAACCCGAGATTGACAGGCTTCTTCACTTTGAAGACAAACGGCGACGCAATGAAGATCCATGAGATATGGGTTTGAATTACACGAATGTGGGTTGGCCGGTGCGGATACGACTCGGGTGATTCGAGAAAAGCGATTAGCGGTTCCTGATTACGGGCAGCGGGTTGGTCCCCCGTTTGCGGCGCGCCCCCGCCACGGCGGGCAGGCTGTGGTCGCGCCCTACCATTCGAACTTGATTGGGCGATTTCTGCCAATTCGGCGTTGGATGTTGGATGTTGGACGTTGAGCGTTGGACGTTTTTTCCTGCTATGTCTTCGGTGGTTCGCTCTTCTTAATCAACGACGTCAAGAGATCGATCGGCAGAGGAAAAAAAGTAGTGGTGTTATGTTCGCTGGAAATTTCGCGCATAGTTTGCAGGAAACGCAGTTGCAGCGCAATCGGCTCCTTGCTCATCATCGCCGCTGCCTGCACCATTTTTTCCGCAGCTTGAAATTCGCCCTCGGCGTTGACGATCTTCGCGCGGCGCTCGCGCTCGGCTTCGGCTTGCTTGGCCATCGCGCGCTTCATCGTGTCGGGCAACGCGACGTCCTTGACCTCGACCGCCGTGACTTTGACGCCCCACGGTTCGGTTTGCCGATCGATGATCTCTTGCAATTTCTGGTTGATCGACTCGCGCTGCGAAAGCAGATCATCCAAGGGCGCCTGACCGAGCACGCTGCGCAGCGTCGTCTGCGACATAAGCGAAGTGGCTTTGAGAAAGTTCTCTACTTTCACGACAGAGGCCTGTGGATCGACGACCCGGAAATACACGACCGCATCGACCGTCACCGGCACGTTGTCACGCGTCATCACCTCCTGCTTCTCGACACTGATGGTCACAACGCGCAAATCCATTCGCACCATGCGATCGACAATCGGGATCAGAAAAATTAATCCCGGTCCCTTTGCGCCAAGTAGTTTCCCCAAGCGAAAGATGACGCCGCGCTCGTATTCCCGCAGGATGCGAACGGCCTGCGGCATAATAATGATGATGAGAATAATGATCGGGACGAGCCAACCGATCAATCGCGGCAAGGCTTCAATTAATTGCATGACTATGTTTTCCTTTAGGTTGCAGTTTTACAGTTAATCCTTGCACGGCCGCAATCTCAGCCTGTTCGTCTTTTTCGATTGGCGTATCGCTGATAGCGTTCCAGTATTCGCCTTCGACGAAAATCCGGCCGTTGCGCGAATCGACTGGAGTCAGTGCAGTCACCGTTTTTCCAATAAGCGTTTCTTTTCCCACCTTCACCGGCAACAGTTGCGCGCGCAGACCCTTTCCGATGACAAAAATGAAGAAGGCTGCAGTGACCAGCGTCGCTGGAATGATGTAATTGAGCGATAACCGAAAAAGCGGGTCGCCACGGTTAAAGAGCATGAGCGAACCGATGAGGAACGCAATAATCCCGCCGACGGTCAAGACGCCGTGTGTGGTCGCGTAGACGTCAAAAATAAAGAGCATCAACGCGAGTGCGATCAGAACCAGTCCGGTGACGTTGACTGGCAAAACGGCGGCCAGATAAAGGGCGATTACTAAAGCGATCGCTCCAACGACTCCGGGAAGGATCGCTCCCGGCGTAGTCATCTCGCCGATGATTCCATAGATTGCGATGAGCATGAGAACGAACATCACCTCTGGTCGCCAGAGCTTTTGAAAGATGTTTTCGGAAGCCGACATCTTGATCTCCGAAATCTCCGCGCTCGTTGTCTTGAGCGTTTTTCCATCCACCACACGACCGTTCAACTGTTGTAACAGGTTGGAGATATCCGGGGCGATCAGGTCGATTACTTTTAATTGCAGAGCTTTCTCAGCAGTGATCGATGCACTTTCCTTCACCGCTGATTTGGCCCAGTCGACGTTACGCTGGCGCTTACCAGCGATTGTCTCGATATAGCTCACAGAAAAATTCTCGAGCTTTTGTTTCATTGTTTCGTCGGTCTTCTCCTCTCCACCACTGGGGAAACCGCCTATCGAGACCGGATGTGCGGCGCCGATCGTCGTGGCCGGAGCCATTGCCGCGACGCTAGCCGCAATCGTGATGAAACAACCTGCGCTGGTTGCTGTCGCGCCGGTCGGGGCGACATAAACCACGACAGGCACCGGGGAACCGAGAAAGCTCTGCACAATCTTCTGCGTCGAATCGAGCAGACCTCCCGGTGTATTGAGTTGAATGATTGCGCGCAATGTAGCTCGCCGTGGCCGGCCCAATCGCTCCATCGACATTAATGAGAGAGACCTTCTCCGCTGGAAAAGCTGCGGACGTGCAAGCAAGCCACAAAAAGGAAAACATCCAACGTTGAAAGGTGGAGAATCTCATTGGTTCTTCCGAAGATCTTCGGGCCTTCTCTCCGCCCGGCGTCCGGCGATGTGCGTAAGTTCACGCTCCTTTCATCGGCTGCAGCTTGATCGCCAGGTCGTTCACCTTTGGCTTCACGATCTTCTCATAATCGCGATAACTCATTTTGATCGCGTCTGTGTGTGTACCGGCTTCGAACACTATGTAGTCTTGTTCCGCCAGACTCTGGTCCACATACGTTGGCAGACCATAGAGATTGCCAAATGGCGGCATCCCTCCAATGGCGCAGTCAGAAAAGAGCGACTTAAAATCCTGCTCCGTATCCAGCGAGACAGCTTTGCCAACGGCTTTCTCGACTTTCTCCAGATCAATATGGTGGTCCGCGGGCAACACCATCATCAAATGCTGTTCGTCTGACTTGACCATGACCACCTTGGCATGATGACGACCT
>QHRI01000416.1 GCA_003221375.1 Verrucomicrobiota bacterium | reverse complement strand
GCGTCAATTCATTGCAATCTCCCTTCGAACTTGAGTGGCATCATCTCTCAGGGAAGCCGTGGGATTGGAAGCTCGCGCGAGTAAGCAATCCGGCGTTTGAACTCCCCGCCGATGCATACTAATGGCAAAGCGTGTTTCGCGCGGCCCTGTAGCCGTGGGCACTGAACTTGGCCGCTCGGGCTTTTCCTTTATCCAGGACCCCGGCGGTCAACTCCGAAAGCTTTCGCAGTCACCGCTCGCGGCTACAAAGCTGCTTGCAGGGCGCGCTACAGCCTACTTTCCCTGTGCCTGGCGCAATTGAGTCTTGGCCGTTTCCACGTCGCGCGGCGGTTGCCCGCAAAGCAAAATCGCACGGAGTTTGTCTCCCTGGTAGTAACGCGCGATAAATTTTTTCTTTGCGTACGTCCCCTGAACATCGATCCGTGTCGCCAACACGCTGAAATCTCCTACGAAATCCATCCGCAAATCGAAGATTTCCGTCCAAAAATAGGGGACCTGCTCGTAGCGGATGCGTTTTTTGCCGGTCATATTCGCGCCGGCAACCAAGCCTTGGCTCCGTGCGTTCTCCCAATGTGTCTGGCGCCGCACGCCGCCCATTATTCGATCAGGATAAAACGCCAGGTCGCCCACTGCATAAATCCCTTTTTCCTCCGTCTCGAGATATTCAGTAACTGGCGACCCATGTGGCCCGGCAAGCGGCGTGTTGCGGACCAGATCGAGATTTGGTTCCGCGCCGCACGCGACCACTGCAAGGCCAACCGGAAATCGGTTGCCGCTTTTTGTCTGGATATTTCGGAGGACAGTTTTGCCCTCAAAGCCATTAAGGCTTTCGCCCATCGACAAAGTTACTCCGTGTTTTGCAAAGTACTCGGTGAGCCAGGTTCCGGTTTCCGGATCGATATATCGGTCTAACAAATAGGAATCCCGATGCATGAGACCGACCTTTAGTTTCATCATCCGGAGGCTCGCTGCGGCCTCGCACGCCAGCAGTCCACCACCGACAACCATGATGCCTTTCTCGTGGGTTGCCATCTCTTTTAGCGCGAGCGCGTCACGAATCGTTCGCAGATAGATCACGTTGCCGAGACTCGTTCCGGCGACCGGCGGACGCACGGGGCGGCTACCCATCGCCAGGCATGCCTTGTTGAACTCAATAGTTTCACCGTTGGCAAGCACGGCGAGACGCCGATCGATGTTGAACTGTGTTACCACCGTGCCAAATCGCGTCTCAATCTTGTACTTCTCGTACCAGGCCTCAGAGGGTTCGAGTAATTTCTTAGGATGTGGATCCTTCTCGCGCAAAAAGTCTTTGGATAGAATCCAGCGTTTGTAAGGTGGAAACACTTCGGCACCGACCAAAGTCACGCTTCCCCGCTTATCATGGCGGCGTACTCCTTCGCAGGCGCTGGCCCCGCCAATGCCGCCGCCGATGATGAGATAGTCGCGCTGAATCATATGCGAAAGTGCACCATAATTTCGGCGCTGGTGTGCCGACAAGTTAAATCGTTAAAGTGCGTACGTTTTTGGGACGGGTCGATATTCTTATTGCGCTATGGAAGTTTCTTTCGTCAGACTGCCCGCGCCATGAATGAATCTGTCACTCAAATCAAGGACATGACCGGAAATCCTGCCCCGCTAGGGCTCCTGGGTTTTGGTATGACGACTGTGCTGTTGAACCTGCATAACGCCGGTTTCTACGACTTAAACAGCATGATTCTGGCCATGGGAATTTGCTACGGCGGCGCTGCGCAAATTGTCGCGGGGATTATGGAATGGAGGAAAGGCAACACGTTCGCCACCACCGCGTTTCTCTCCTATGGCTTGTTCTGGTTTTCGCTCGTAACGCTGATTGTTATGGCGAAATTGGGCTGGGCCGCCCCCTCAAACGACAGGGCAATGGCAGCGTATCTTGCCATGTGGGGCCTGTTCACGGCTGTCATGTTTATCGGCACATTGCGATTGCACGTGGCCGGTCAAGTGGTTTTCGGGTCGTTGACGATTCTGTTCTTCTTGCTCGCAATCGGCAAAGTCGTTCTGCCGCTTGGATCTGTGAAAAGGTAAGTTTTTCTTCAGGCCCACGAAACACACAAAAAAAATGAAAGGATAAGTTCTTAAGATTTCGCATATTTCGTTTGTTTCGTGGACAGCTAAACATCTTTCTTCAGCAGACTCGCCGCGAGTTTGAGCGCGGATTCACTTTTGCCTCCTAGCATCCGCGCGATCTCTTCCTGGCGTGAGTTTCCACTTACTTCGCGCAAATTGGAAAACGTCCGCCCGCGCGAAACATCCTTGGTGACGACGAAGTGCGCGGACGCCGTCGCGGCTACCTGGGGCAGATGCGTAATGCAAATCACTTGATGATCGCGTCCCAACGTTTGCATTTTTGCGCCAACTGCGTGCGCGATCTCGCCGCCAACGTTTGTGTCGATTTCATCGAACACGAGGAGAGGGATCGCATCATGTGCAGCCAGAGCAGACTTAATCGCCAACATCAAGCGTGAGATTTCGCCGCTCGAGGCAATCGCTCGAAGCGGTTTAAGCGGTTCGCCCGGGTTTGGCGAGAAGAGTAATTCGACCGAATCGAATCCATTTGGCCGCGGCTCATCGAGTGTTCTGAGTTTCGCTTCGAACTCCGATTGACGGAACCCGAGATCGCGCAAGTTGCGCCGAATGTTCTCAGAAAGTTTCGGTGCAGCTTTCCCGCGCAGCTTGCGCAGCGTTTCGCCTGCGCGCTTCATTTGTGCGCGGACATTCTCAATTTCTTTCACAAGGCGCTGCAACTCGGCGTCGCGACCTTCGATTTTCTGCATTCGTTCCGCTGCCCGCTCGGCAAATGCGATGACCTCGCCGATTGATCCGCCATATTTCCGTTTCAAAGTTTCGAATAACGAAATGCGCTGCTCCAGGGCCGCGAGTTGTTCGGGATCGAGATCTAGTTTTTCGGCATACGTGGAGAGCTCTCGAGCGATCTCGGATAGCTCAACGACGGCGGCAGCATGCGCCGATGAAAACTGCGCGATCGAACCATCGATCTTTTCTAGTTCCCGCAGTAGCCGCTGGGTTTCAGCGAGTTGCGAAAGAACAGAATCGTCCGTTTCGGAAAGTTTGTTGGCGATCGCACTGGCCAGTTCAATCAATCGTTTGCTGCTGGCCGTCAGCTTGTAGCGGTTTTCGACTTCCTCTTCTTCGCCCGCAACCAGATTCGCCGATTTGATCTCGGTGGTCTGATGACGGAGAAGATCGAGCTCCTGTTCGCGCGCCGTTTCCGCGGTGTTCAGTGCGGCATGTTCCGCCAGTAGCGTCTGCAATTGTCCGTAGAGGTTTCGGTATTCGGCAAGCTGGTCTTCGGCGCGCGCGAACGAATCGAGCAAGCTCAACTGCCTGTCGGGCGAAAGCAACGATTGGTGATCATGCGGTCCGTGCAGATCGACAAGCTCATCCCCAAGATTCTTTAAGACCGACAAGGTGGTGGGCGAACCGTTGATGAATTGGCGCGTGCCGCCTGCAGTCGAAAAACTTCGCTTAATGATGAGATCGTTCTCACACGGTTCGATCCCGGACTCGACCAGTTGTGGATTTAATTTTTCCAGATCGTTTCCACTGAAAACGGCCTCCACAGTACAAAGATCGGTGCCGGTGCGGATGAGCGATTTATCTGCGCGTTCGCCCAGCAAAAGTTGCAGCGCGCCGATGATGATCGATTTCCCCGCGCCCGTCTCGCCCGTAACGGCAGTGAATCCTTGCGCCAAGTGCCACTCGAGTTCTTCCACAAGAGCGAGATTCGTAATTCGCAACAATGTGAGGATGGCAGCCATTAGGGAGGTTGAGAGTTATTAGTTGAGAGCTGAGAGTCACAGCTTGCCAATTCAACCTTCAACTCTCAAGTCAGGGCTTACGCTGTCCTTTCTCGGCACTGGAACGTCCCAGGGCGTGCCTATGATTGGTTGCGATTGCGATGTCTGCCACTCGCCCGATCCACGCGACCAGCGGCTGCGCTCCTCGATCTATATCGAAACGCCGGAATGCTCGTGGGTCGTGGATACCGGCACAGATTTCAGGACTCAGGCACTGCGCGAGGATATTCGGCGTGTCGATGCGGTCGTTTTCACGCACTCGCACACCGATCACATCATGGGCTTTGACGATTTGCGGCGATTTTCACACGCGCGGGGCTCGATGCCGGTTTATGCATCAGCCGAAACGATGGCGGATCTGCAGCGTGTGTTTAGGTTTGCGTTCAACACCAGCAATCCGGTTCCATATTA
>QHRI01000411.1:2198-4522 GCA_003221375.1 Verrucomicrobiota bacterium | reverse complement strand
TTTTTGAATGCTGCGGTTGAATGCATCAATCTCGTCTTGCCTGGCAAATTCACCAGTCTCGCGAGGGGGCCAGGATCCTTCATTCCAGCCTGCAAAAATGAGATGCGACCATTGCTGAGAGTGGGCCTGCGGAACGCTAAGAAGCTGGACGCGCGCGTACGGATGATCACCGATTGTTTCCCGCGCGGCCGTAAAGGTAAACGCTATCTCGCCGAGCCAACGCAGACAAAGCGCGCGAGAAAATTCGATATCCAGTTTATGGACCCAATCGCCCGTGCGTCGTGAAATCTCCATCCAATGCGATCTCCAACCGAGGCGATTGAGCGCGGCTTTTGTAGCGCGAAGGAATTCCGGGAAACGAGCACGCGCAGGGAGAAATGAAATTGAGTTTAGCGCCGCGGCGACCTTTTCTTTTGTGCCTCCGGATTCCTGCTCGCAAAAGCGTCGTAAAATGTCGAGGTCATCGATCAATACCTCCGCATAGGCGGAGCGCAAGGTTCGCTCGAAGGCGTTCAAGCTGACATCAGGAAATATTTCGGCATGGTCAGAGAGGGTGTTAACGAAATGAAGGAGCGAGTTGATGCGCGGACTTTCCTGGAGTCGAAGCCACGCGCGCCAATCAGCCGCCTCGAAAATTCCCGGGAGAAAATGTGCCAGACCGTCGTAGTGCGAAATGTCCAATCGAGCGAGCGCGCTTGCGACCAGGCGGGGCAGGGCGCCAGGGCCGGAGAAAACGATGCCGACACGATCGCATGTCGGGTCTGCGAGAAAATGCAGGCATTGCTGCGCGACAGCCTCGGCTTGCTCCCTTGTGTCAGCACCAACCAAAAACGATCGGCCTATGGCAACAGGCGATGCACCTCGCATTTCTTCCTCACTGAACAGGCTGTCGGTAATTTGATTCGGCGGCAGCGATACCTGCTTCGCTTCGCCAAACCCTTCTTCCCAAGTGCCCACCCACGTTTCGTCGATGTCACGTGCTGCATCGCTCGGGTCGTCCAAAAGAACGGTCGCGTTCTTCGCGGAAAGAACGGCTGCTTGGAGCAAAGGCCAAAGCGGCCAGTGAGCGCCGTTAAATCCTGTCACCAGTATATTGGTAAAAAGCGGGGGACTCGCGACGGCCTGATCGAGCGCTCGCCGATCGGCAGCGTGAATCAATTCGAAACCGCAATCCGCGAGCCGCCGATGAAATCGGGTCGTGATCTCGCGTAAAGCTGGAAGTTCCACCGCTGAAAAATCCCAGCCCGCGGCTCCGAGTTGGTCGATTGTGCGAAGCAAATGGTCCGGCGCCCGCGCCACGGATTTTGCAGCGAGAAAGTCGGCTTCCAACATTCTTTTTTCGCGTAGCGGTGGATCTACCGGAAGCTTCATACATTCCTCCGCGGCAATCGAAAGGAGAAGCCGGAGGTGCTCGCGCAGCGCAAGGTGCATCTCGCTTCGCGCGGCCAGCAGTTCCCGCAGTTCGGCCGGAGAAACGAATCGGATCCCCAGCAGCGACACGCCCCGATCGAGCAGCAGTCGTTTGATTGCGTAGGCCTGACTACGAAACGGCATTGCAACTACCGTGGGTTGTCGCTGCTGCCAGGAGATCTGACCCGCGGCTTGAAACCATGGCAGAAGAATTGTCTCCCACGCCGCGCGAAACGACGCCCCGATGTGCAACGAGACCTTCGCTGAAGGACGGCCAGTTTCGACCGGCTTTTTAGGCATTGTTCAATCTAGCTCGCCGCTCGCCGTCGTCATCGATTGCTTCGCAAGCTGCGCTTATCACCCAGTCGCCGGGTGAACCCTTCGCGATCGAGTCTTTCTAGAAATGGCACCATGATTCGCCGCGAACTCTCAAGTGTCTGTCGCAGTTCGCTCACTGTGGCCGGGCCATTTTTGGAAATGAAATCAGCGATTGCGTTTTTCATGCGCTCAAAATTCTCGCGCAACAGGACGACGTCCGAAGAGATTTCAATCACGTCTCCGTTCTCTATCAAAAATCGGAGAACTCGTTGAGCGTCCGGGTCCCATTCGAGCTCTCTTCGTGGCGGTGAATCGAACGGTTTCTTGCATAATGTTTCATGAATTTTCGCTGCGACAGGTTGCAGTTTTGCCGTCAAAGCCGGACGATGTGAACGTCGTGTAATTGTCGATTGTTTCCGAATAAAATCATGGGAACACATGTCCACGATGAGCGCTTCGAAAACATCTGTCGATTTGTCCCGCAGCGCCGCGCGCAGGTCGCTCAAGTCGTAACCGCCGCGTTCGGGGTTCTTGCTCAGAGCATTGTCGATGAGGCGAGCAACGCGGTCTCTCAAAGCTTTCCATGTGCTGGCATC
>QHRI01000411.1:0-2151 GCA_003221375.1 Verrucomicrobiota bacterium | reverse complement strand
GAGTCGATACAAATCTATGCAGACCAACCTCAGAGCGCACCCAGAGGTGGACGTCATTCGGGGCCGTGGCGCGACCCATCAGCAATGTGCGTTTCGTCTCATCGCGAAATTCACCGTCATCTGGGTCAAGCACCATCCCGCCAGCAAGGGTGTGCTGTTCTGATGGATCGCGAATGACAAAACGATCGCCAGCAAATGCGAAAATTGGCGACCCGAGTTTTAGCTGAGCAATCTCGTTTTGGCCCGCCTCAAGAACGCGGTTTTTAAGAAACGCGATCTTCGCTGCGGTCCGCGATGTTCCGTGATGAAGATAAACGGATGAGCCGCTTTTCAGGGGACGTGCGCCAGGATTTTCGCGAGCAAGTCGCGGTGATTTTTCGAGGAAAGCAATGAGCGCCGAATTTGCAGGCGCGAAATTGGAAAGCGTGACAACGTTTCCCCTCCTGATCTGCTCGACGCTCAAGTCGGGCAGATTAATCGCTGTCCGCATTCCTGGTTGGGCAACTTCGGACTCCCGTCCGTGACTTTGAATCGAGCGTATCCGGGTCTGGAGGTTGCCGGGTTGGACAACAATTTTCTGCTCGCGGCGCAACTGCCCGCCAGTCAACGTTCCGGTGACGACGGTGCCGATTCCGCGCAGAGTAAATACGCGATCGATAAACAAGCGGGGCTTTCCGCAGTCGCGCGGCGGGTGCATACCGGCGAACTCGTTTGCGAGGGCGCTTTTCAAGGATTCAATGCCATCACCATTGCGAACCGAGGTCGCGACGATTTGCGCACTCGCGAAGGGACTGTCGCGCAAACGATCACGAATTTGCCGTGTGACAGTCTCAATCCCGCCCAGATCGCTTTTGGTGAGAGCCACCACAGCGCGTTCGACTCCGAGGTAACTCAAAATTTGCAGATGCTCTTCAGTCTGCGGCATCCAGCCGTCATCAGCGGCAACAACCAGAAGCGCGAGATCAATCGACCCAACGCCGGCAATCATGTTTCGAACAAAATCTTCGTGACCGGGCACATCGACGATTCCAATGTGGAACTGGTCGGGCCCGGCAAGACTCAACTCTGCAAAACCGAGATCGATTGTGATCTGTCTCTCCTTTTCCTCGGGCAGCCGATCAGGGTCCGTTCCCGTGAGCGCTTTTACCAGCGCGCTTTTGCCGTGATCGACATGCCCGGCAGTCGCAAGAATGAAATGCTTCGTTGTCACGTCACTGCATGCCTTGCGAATTGCTTCGACTAAACTCTCGTCCTGATGCGGAAAAATTGTGCGTAGATCGAGTTTGAAACGGTCATTCGCAACATAGCCGACGACTGGCGGTGCGGTGTTGCGCAGACGGGCCGCTAAGTCAGCCGGCGAACAATGCGTCGGAACAATTTCAATCGTAACAGATGTCATCGCCGATTTTGGCAATGTGCCGCCGCCGATCCTGGCTGTGCTCCGGCCAATAGTGATTTGCAGCGGCAGGTCACTCAGACCGTTCTTTATCGACACAGCTCGATTACGCAGTTCGTCTTCGGTAACTTGCAAGAGCCCAATCGCAGGAATTTTTGCCGCTGCGTGGTTTAGATGAAGATCGATCGTCGTTTGCAGCGCGGCGAAAGAAAGCTTGTCGCAACGCAAGGCGCGAAATAGCGGTTCCCGTTTCAAAGCGGCGACGAAGCGCTTCTTCCCAACGATGATTCCCGCCTGCGGTCCTCCGAAGAGTTTGTCGCCGCTAAAGCAAACAAGATCCGCTCCCGCTTTCAGCGCTTCTGGGGGCGTCGGCTCGTGTTCGGCGATTCCAAATTGCTCGGTCGGAACGACGGCGCCGCTGCCTAAATCCTCCACAAAAGGGATCCGCTTTTTCCGTGCGAGCGCTGCGATTGCCGCCGCAGACGGCGACTCCACAAAACCGCTCATGAAAAAATTGCTGCGGTGAACTTTTAGAATCATCGCGCTCCTGAAACCAATTGCGCGTCTGTAATCATCGAGTGTTGTTTTGTTAGTGGCCCCCACCTCGCGCAAGTTCGCTCCGGTGGCTTCGATTATCTCGCCGATTCGAAAACCGCCTCCAATTTGTACGAGCTCACCACGGGAAATGATTATTTCATCTTTCGGCGGATTGCCGCCGACACGGCGAGCAAGCTGTGGTCGCGCCCGACCGTTTG
>QHRI01000410.1 GCA_003221375.1 Verrucomicrobiota bacterium | reverse complement strand
CTGCGCGTGTTCGGCACCGCGGGCAGTGACGAAGGACTGAAGCTCGCGCGCGAGCAGGGCGCGCACGAAGCGTTCGATCACGGCGCGCCCGATCATTTCGAGCAGATCATGAGGGCCACCGGCGGGCGCGGCGTTGATGTGATCGTGGAATTACTCGCGAACGTGAATCTCGGGAAGGATCTGACCATTCTCGCAAAGGGCGGACGGGTCGCGATTATCGGGAGCCGCGGCCGGGTGGAGATCGATCCGCGCGACACGATGCAGCGCGATGTCGATCTTCGCGGAATGGTGTTACCAAACACGCCGCCGGCGGAGATGGCGAGCATTCACGCCGCGCTTGTTGCTGGATTGGAAAACGGGACATTACGTCCGGTGATCGGCAAAGAATTTCCGCTGTCTGAAGCAGCCCAGGCGCATCGCGCGGTGATGGAATCGGGCTCGCTTGGAAAAATTGTGCTACGCACAAGTGAGAAGTGATTGGTGATTAGTGATCGGTGGATCGGCACACGCTCCGAAAGCGTTCGTTACACCCTTTGCCAGATCTTAGTCATATCTTTTTCTGGCAACGCGCGCAGAACCACGCGGTGCGGCCGCCGATCTTCGCCGATCTGAGTTTTTCTCCACAACGGGGACACTTGCCGCCTTTTCCCCGATGCGGCAGAAGCCATGATTTTGGCATTTGCTCCACATCGGCCTTCGCCGCGATGGCTTTGTCCAAAATGTAGCGCGTAGCGCGGAACAGTTTGGCAAGGGCTTTGTCGTCCAGACGGGAGATTTCTGTCGCAGGATGCATGCGCGTACGGAAAAGAATTTCGTCTGCGTAAATGTTGCCAATGCCCGCGATGAGCTGTTGGTTCAGCAGGATCGATTTCACTGCGCCACGCCGTTTCGCCAGGATTTGTTTGAACTCTCCAAGATCGAGATCGAGTGCGTCCGGGCCGAGCGAGCGTTTTTTTAGAAATTCATCGACATCTTTTAGCAATCCGATTTGGCCGAACTGGCGCTGATCGTCGAATGCCAGCCGATGATGGTTGGCGAAGACAAAGATTACTCGGGCATGACGCGATGCTTGTTTGTCATCCTTGAAGTAATCAAGCGAGCCGGTCATGCCGAAATGGAGTCGCAACCAAATCTTTCCATCGGCGCGCACAAAGAGGTGTTTGCCATGACGGCGGCTCGATTCGAAGAGGCGGCCTTTCAATCCGCGCGCAAGCGCTGGCGCCGTGATGTCTTTCAAGATGTATTTGTTCCGCACGTCGACGTCGTGGATCCGTTGATGCAACGAGGTGGCATCGAGGTATCGCTTGAATATTTCAACGTCAGGCAGCTCTGGCATCGCAGTTAGATACGACTAATTCACAGGCATCTCATAAACAATTTTCGATCCCGTGCTGGACTTGGATATTGCGCGTTAGAATTTGGAACTTCCGGAGCTTTATTCGTTGGAATCGATCGAGAGATTCATCAGGCTTTTAAAAAAATCGCCGAGCGGCGCGGTCTTTAATCCATGGTGGCAAATTGATAAACAAAACGACCTTGTCCGCAGCGCGCCCAGTATCCGGAGAAAGCAATTAGCTGCTTATCTCCACAGCCGGCTCGGCAAAGCGAGACTCGTTGTGATTGGTGAAGCGCTCGGTTATCGCGGCGGCCATTTCAGCGGAATCCCCATGACCTCTGAGCGAATCCTGCTCGGGAAAAAGAGGGATGTTGTAGAGGCGCTCTATGAGCGCCGAAATCTCCACGGGAGGGTCATGGGCGGCGGTCATAGACCGCCGGTACAGATCATTGGAAGCATCAAGCCATGCCGGACGAGCAAGCCAAAAAAATGTCCGGATGGTTTTTCCGAGCCGACAGCGACTATCGTCTGGGGCTCGTTGCTTGGACTTGGTCTGAAGCCTGAGCAATTCGTGCTATGGAATGCTTTCCCCTGGCATTCATTTGATCAGCGTCGCGGCATGTTGAGCAACCGGATGCCTACGAGAAGAGAACGATCCACCGGGCTGTCGGTGCTGAAAGCTTTCCTCGGTCTTTTCCCATGCAACGAAATCGTCGCACTCGGCAACGTCGCTGCATCACAACTGAAGGAACTGAACATCGAATCGCATCGGGTCCGTCATCCCGCTTCTGGCGGTGCGAAACGTTTCCGTCAACAAATCGGAAAGATCGTGAAGAACCTGAGGACTTAGAGATTAACGGCTGGCTCGGCGATCCGTCCCTACCGCTTGCCTGTCAGCCAGGCAGAGGAGGATTGCTTTCACTGTATCGGATACCGATCTCGTCGTTGAAGTTCTGATTAAATCGGGCGCAAGCTCAGATGGTGGCTCATATGCAGCGTTCAACTTCTCGAAGTCTTCGAAGCGCGCGTCGGACGCTTCCGCCGTTTTTTCGAAATGGCACGTTTGCTTTCTTACATTCGTCACGGAGAAGTCTACGGAGCGCGCGAGTTGAGAATGTAGCATCGAGAATCACGCTGTTGTGAGGTTGAAGCGGCCGAGGTCGGCGCCCCCGGCTACAGCTGATGCCGGCGAGACCGTTTTTGATAAGCCTCCTGTAAGTTTTTTGCGTCATTCGCGCTGAATAGATTTTGGCGCGCAAATCTGACGGGGTTCGTTGATCAAGTGGAATGCCAGCCAAAGTCTTGCGAATTTCGTCCGAAGAAAAGATCGGCCAATCCAACTCGCTGGCGAGTTGTTTCGCGACCGTGCTCTTGCCCGTGCCGACCGGGCCCATTACGACAAGTACCAACGGCTCGGAGCCTGCCGTTGCATACCGAAGCGCGAGGCAAAAATACCGAGCCGATTGTCTTTCGTGCTCCTGCGAATTTGTCGTTTCCTTCTCTGACGCCTGAATACTGTCGACCTTTCCCCTAACGAAAGCGCGATAGCACTTGTAAAAATTCGCGATCCGGAGCACTCTGGCGTCGCCCAGTTCGCGTGACGCATTTCCGAGAAACAGGTTTCCAAGGTCGCTTCGGCCTTCGAAATCGAAATCCATCGCCAGAAACGCCAGATCGTTGGCGATATCGATGAAGCGAAAGCGATCGTTAAACTCGATGCAATCAAAGATGGTGACCGCTTCCGGAGTCAGATGAACGTGGTCGAGATGCAAATCGCCGTGGCAATCGAGAATCCGATGCTGTTGGATGCGTTCGTGAAACAGGTTCTTATTCACCACATAGAACTGGTCCGTGTAATGGCGGATTGTGTCGAAGCCGGCGGGCGAAATTGTTTTGCCAATAAAACGCTCGACCTGCGTGAAATTTTCGTCGGTGCTGATCTTTAACTTTTCGGGTGTGCCCCACTGCTCGATCTCAGG
>QHRI01000338.1 GCA_003221375.1 Verrucomicrobiota bacterium | reverse complement strand
GAAACACAACATCAAAATTATGAGTACAAAGAAAAACAACCAAATTGTTCAACCGTATCTGTTCTTCAACGGCCGCTGTGAAGAGGCGCTCGATTTCTACCGCAAAGCGATTGGAGCCGAGGTGACCGCACTTGTGCGGTTCAAGGACAGTCCGGACCCGACAATGTGCGCACCCGGGACAGGCGAGAAAATCATGCATGCAAGTTTGCAGATTGGTGACAGCACTGTGTTTGCTTCCGACGGCGAGTGCGGAGGCAATCCCAACTTTCAGGGTATTTCGCTCTCGCTCACGGCGTCAGATGAGACTGACGCCGAGCGATTGTTCGCTGCGTTGGCCGAAGGTGGGAAGGTGACGTTGCCACTAACAAAAACGTTCTTCTCGCCGCGCTTTGGCATGATCGCGGATCGCTTTGGAGTGTCATGGATGGTCCAAGCGCCGCCACAAAAGCAGAAATGATTGACGCCTTCGGAGAGTCAATTCTCACATAGACAATCGTTCAGTAATGCCGGCAACGCCTTAACAACATGATGACGAGAAACGCTTGCGTCTTAGCAGTCTTCGGTGTGGCGGCGCTAGGTGCTTTCGCACAGGAGGCAGATCCCGGCGCGACAGCAGCCTACTCCATACAGTTTCAATGGGACGTGAGAATTCCAATGCGTGACGGCGTGCGACTCAGTGCGATGCTTTATCGCCCGCTAGAGAAGGGCGGCAGGCTTCCGTGCATCTTCTTCCTGACGCCGTACATCGCACAAGGCGCTCATGATCGCGCCGTGTACTTCGCGAGTCATGGTTATGCCTTTCTCGCCGTTGACGCGCGCGGACGCGGCAACTCCGACGGTAAGTTCACACCCCTGCTGCAAGAAGCGAAGGACGGCTACGATATCGTTGAGTGGTTGGCGCAGCAGCCCTGGTGTAACGGCAAGGTGGCGATGTGGGGCGGCTCGTACACTGGTTACGATCAGTGGGCCACGGCCAAGGAGCTACCGCCTCATCTGGCCACTATCGTTCCGGTGGCCGCGGTTGGGCCGGGAATCGATTTTCCCATGCTCAACAACCTGTTTTACACCTACGACCCGCGGTGGCTTATGATAGTCCGCGGCCGAGCACTGCAAGACAAGATCTTTGCGGATGGCGGGTTCTGGTCCGCGTTGACCCGACGATGGTTCGCGGCCCACGCGCCGTTCAAAGAGCTAGATACCTACCTGGGCGATCCTTCGCCGATCTTCCAGACGTGGATCACCCATCGGACACAGGACACATATTGGGACAATCACCGGCCTACACCCGACCAGTATGCTGCACTCTCAATTCCGATTCTCAGCATCACGGGACACTATGACGACGATCAGCCTGGGGCGCTTGCGTACTACAAAGAGCACATGCGCTATGGCAATGAGCAGGCCAAGCCCCGACACTACCTCATTATCGGGCCTTGGGACCATGACGGCACGCGTACTCCGAAGAAGGAAGTCGGCGGGGTCGAATTCGGCGACGCCTCGCTGCTAAACATGAACGAACTCCAAAAGGCCTGGTATGACTGGACCTCGAAGAACGGTCCCAGGCCCGACTTTCTCAAGGACAAGGTCGCCTTCTATGTCGCTGGCGAGGAGGGATGGCGGTATGCGCCGACGCTAGCGGGGGCCACGGCACGCATGGAAACCTGGTATCTGGATTCCGAGAATGGCCGTGCCGTCGACGTGTTCGCGTCGGGCGACCTGCGCACCGATCGGTCGGGCTCTGGTGCCCCGGATCGTTATGTATACGACCCGCTCGACATCGGATTCGTCGAGTACGAAAGCCGGCCCGAGGTCTGGAGCCCGGGCTATAAGGCCTACATCGATCAACGGCCGGTCCTGATGTCATCCAGCAGGCAGCTTATGTACCACACGTCGGCGTTTGATCAGGACACTGACATCGCAGGGTTCTTCAAGCTGTCCGCCTACATAGCACTCGACCAGCCCGATACCGATTTCGACGTGAGGATATACGAGATCAGAAGCGGCGGCAGCAGCATTTTCCTTGCCCGGGATCTCATGCGCGCACGCTACCGCAACAGCCTACGGCAAGAAACGTTAGTCAAGCCCGGAGTGATCGAGCGCTACGATTTCCAGCATTTTAATTTCACGGCGCGGCGCATCGCCAAGGGCAGCCGTCTGCGGCTGGTGATCGGGCCGGTAAATACGCTGATGATGGAGAAGAACTACAACACCGGCGGCGTAGTTGCCGCCGAATCTGGCAAGGATGCGCGCAAGGTGACAGTGATGTTATACCACGACAAGACCCGGCCGAGTGCTCTGTATGTGCCGATCGCGGCAGCGTCCTCCGTAGAAGAGGCGAAGGAGAAAAGGAGGAAGTAGGGTGCTACATCCTCGACCAGGTCTGTCATCTCCTCAAGCGTATGAAAGGACGTGATGGGGGACATCTATGGGATCAACACATTTCGTTCGGTCAGCAATCTTAACAAGCACTGTCTACGTCGTTGATGAGGTAAACATGCTAGTTCACACCGATGCAAACGTTTCAATGGAGGGCAAAAATGAGTTAAACAAGCATTCGCAAAACAACATTCTGGCAACCATCTTCGGGGCAGCTATGTATGAGGTTGGCGTACTCGATTCCTGTATTTTAAGACGTCTCGACACAGCGAGGCGGCTACAACATCTACGAGATGGCTCCCAAAAGTTTGGTTGCTTTAGCGTATGAAAAACTCCGATATTGTTAAGGTCTTTGTTCAGACTCCATGCGAGGCGCTGCGCCCATTTGTCAAACGGTTCCTCGTCGTAGAGTTTCCTACGGCACATAGGCATTCGCATCTGCCTGACACGGGTTTGGTGGCCGGCTTTTGTTTCAAGGGTCACTGCATGCTGCATGGGAATACAAAGGCGCCGCAAGCAGGGCTGACCGGTTTGTGGGACCGCACGCGGGAAGCCGAGCAGACCGGAAATGGCGGGATTGTGTTCGCGGCCTTCACGCCAACGGGCGCTGCGGCACTCCTGCGCCAGCCGGTGCATGAATTTTTCAATGGCATCATCCCCTTGGATGCCATTCTTGAGAGGTCCACTGAGTTGAACCGAGTCCACGAACAGATCGCCGAAGCTGCGAACCAGTCGCGCCGCATCCAGGCTGTGGAGAATTTTCTGGTTGCGCGCTCGGCGAATGCTCGACCGGATGATTTTGTTTCGGCAGCAGTATCAAGGATCGAGGATGCGCGCGGCGTAGTGCGCATCGACCGCCTCGCCCGCTGGGTTGGTCTCAGCCAAAGCGCGCTGGAGCGGCGTTTTCGCAGGGTCACAGGCACATCACCCAAAAAATTCGCATCCATCGTAAGGCTGCGGCATGTCGTCCATCTGCGCGCGAAGGGAGCCGATTTCACCTCAATTGCCATTGCGGCAGGTTACTGTGACCAGTCGCACTTCATCAAAGACTTCAAGCAAATCACCGGCTTTGCCCCAGAATCATTCTTCCAACGCAAATTGTCGCCATGGTTTGCGGACGTCGCTCACGCGGTTCTGGGCTGAAAAAAGCCGAATTTTTACAAGTCGACTAATTTTGGCGCTCGTAACGTGATGAATGAATTACTCGTTTATGAAAACAAAAACAATCCTCACGCTTGTCACGTCACTCATAACCACGACTGCTTTCGCAGGTGATCCGCTTCCGGTGGGCAGCACGGCCCCGGACTTTTCGCTTACCGACGCGAAAGGTGAAGCCCATTCGCTTTCGCAATACAAAGGCAAATACGTCGTGCTCGAATGGTTCAATCCGGCATGCCCATTTGTGAAAAAACATTATGGCAGCGGCAACATGCAAAAATTGCAACACGAATACACCGATAAAGGGGTCGTTTGNATCTTACTCCCGAGCAAGCCGAGCAAAAGATGACGGAATGGAAAATGCATCAAACGGCTTTGCTTCTGGATCCGGAAGGCAAAGTCGGACGCGCGTACGGCGCAAAGAATACGCCAAACATGGTAATCATTAATCCAGAAGGAAACATTATTTACGAGGGCGCAATCGACAGCAAAGCTACGCCGAATCCTGCCGATATTCCGAATTCGACAAACTATGTTAGAGCTGCGCTCGATGAATCCTTAGACAGCAAATCCGTGACGACCGCGAAGACAAAGCCCTACGGTTGCGCGGTTGAATATAAATGATTCTTTCAAAAATCACTACGCTTGAAGCCTGAGTCTTTAATTTGGTGGCTCATGATCGAGGGGAGCGCTTTTTTTGACGATCGCTTGATAGAGTAGTTAAGGCATGATCAGTGAAACGCGGCGACCGGCTCTCGTCGGATCGGTGAAAGCCAAGAATGAACTCAAGCAGTGTCCTGAATCGCCCCGGTCGTTCGTCTTAGCAGAAAGTTAAACAAACCAACAAAAGACCAAATCACGAATCCAATATGAGCACATCAAAAGACAATCGAGCCATTCAATCCTATCTCTTCTTCAACGGAAGTTGCGAACAAGCTATTGAATTTTACCGCAAAGCGCTTGGCGCCGAAGTCGAGATGATGATGCGCTTCAAAGAGAGTCCTGAGCCGCCCCCGCCCGGAACCGTTCCGGCCGGTTTCGAGAACAAGATCATGCACGCCAGCTTCCGCGTCGGCCAGACGACCGTGTTGGCATCCGACGGCTGCTCCGCTGACAAGGCCGACTTTGAAGGCTTTTCACTCTCGCTCTCCGTGCCGAACGAAGCAGAAGCCGATCGGGTTTTCAATGCATTGGCCAATGGTGGGCAGGTAAAGATGCCGCTTACGAAAACATTCTTCTCACCGCGCTTCGGCATGCTCCAAGACCGGTTCGGAATCGGATGGATGATTAGTGTCGCGCCTTCACAACAAGCTTGAACTGCAGCTATCTCAAATTCAT
>QHRI01000385.1 GCA_003221375.1 Verrucomicrobiota bacterium | reverse complement strand
AACTGTCGGACCCCACGCTGTGGACATCTGTAGCGGCGTGGAAAGCACACCAGGCGTAAAAGATCATGCTGCCTTGAAGGATTTCATTGCCGCCGTGCGCGTCGCAGAATGTTCGCTACTGCAGCATCATCCCAGTGTCATTCTAAGCGAAGCGAAGAATCTCTGATTTATTTCTGGGCCAATACCGAACAACTAGATCCAGAGATGTTTCGCTTCGCTCAACATGACAGCATCATTTACGAGATGAACTCTGGGTAGCAATGCCATGCAAAAAACACCGATCACAAAAAGTGAGCCCGACGAGCGCGGGTATTGGGGAAAGTTTGGGGGCCGTTACGTCCCAGAAACCTTAGTCGCGCCGCTTGACGAACTGACTAACGAGTTCATGCGAGCGAGAATGGACCCGGATTTCCGGGAGGAGCTGAATCAACTGCTGCGCGATTACTGTGGCCGGCCAACCCCGTTGTTTCACGCGGAACGGCTGACCGCGCATGCCGGGGGAGCGCAAATCTATTTGAAGCGTGAAGATCTTTTGCATACCGGCGCGCACAAGATCAACAACGCAGCGGGACAGGTGTTGCTCGCCCGTCGAATGGGCAAACGTCGCGTCATCGCTGAGACCGGAGCGGGACAGCATGGTGTTGCCACCGCGACGGTTTGCGCATTGTTCGGATTGCGCTGTGTCATTTACATGGGCGCCGAGGACGTACGGCGGCAAGCGCTCAATGTTTTCCGAATGCAATTGCTCGGCGCTGAAGTGATCACTGTGAATGCTGGGACGCGTACCTTAAAGGATGCGATCAACGAATCACTGCGCGATTGGGTAACGAACGTGCACGACACCTACTATCTGCTTGGCAGCGCGCTGGGTCCACATCCTTATCCGTTCATGGTGCGCGAGTTTCAAAGCATTATCGGACGCGAAGCGCGCGAACAGATTTTATCCGCGTCGGGAAAATTGCCGCGCGCACTGATTGCATGTGTCGGTGGCGGCTCGAATGCGATCGGTTTATTTCATCCTTTCCTTAAAGATGAAGAAGTCCGGTTGATCGGCTTAGAAGCCGGAGGACGAGGAGATTCGTTAGGCCAACACGCTGCAAGATTTCACGATGGAACAACTAGCGGCGGCGGGCAGATCGGCGTTTTGCAGGGCACGATGTCTTACGTACTTCAGGATGCGAATGGCCAGATTGCAACGACTCATTCCATTTCAGCCGGTCTCGATTACTCAGCAATCGGACCAGAACATGCGTTCTTGCACGATAGCGGGCGAGCCGAGTACCTCCGCGTAAGTGACGCCGAGGCCCTCGAAGGATTTCGACTTTGCGCCAAATTGGAAGGAATTATTCCCGCGTTAGAGACGTCACATGCTGTCATGCCCGCGATTCGTGTCGCCCGCGAGCTGCCACGAGGCGACTCTGTCATAGTCAATCTGTCAGGCCGAGGCGACAAAGACGTCCAACTCGTCGCAGATTTGCAGGCGCAATGAGTCGGATACACGAGACGTTCGTCAAACTTACGGATACTGAACGCGGCGGATTCATCCCATTTATCACTGCAGGCGATCCCGACCTTGCAACCACCGAACTTCTCCTGGTTGAGCTGGCAGCAGCCGGAGCCGACATCATTGAGCTTGGTGTGCCGTTCAGCGATCCGGTTGCCGATGGCGCGGTGATTCAGCGCGCCTCCGAGCGCGCGCTGCAAAAGGGAGTCACTCTTTCCGATGCGTTAAGATGCATTTCGAACGCAAAGCAGCACATCGATACACCCATTGTACTTTTTAGTTATCTCAATCCGCTCTTGAAGTTTGGCCAGAATCGGCTGGCAGAAGAAGCCAAACAGGCCGGCGTGGACGCCGTGCTCATCACTGATCTCATACCTGAAGAAGCAACGACTTGGAACATGGCATTTCGTGATCAAGCCTTGGACTTAATCTTTCTTGTCGCACCGACTACAGCAGATGAACGACTAAAGTGCATTGCCCAGGAGGCTAGTGGATTCATTTATGCTGTTTCCCGTGCAGGGGTTACTGGCGTGCGAAATGAAATGCC
>QHRI01000384.1 GCA_003221375.1 Verrucomicrobiota bacterium | reverse complement strand
GCATCGGGTATCGGCGCACCCAGTCACATTGGGCGCTGAAGAAAAAATCAACATATTTGCGGATCTCTGGCAGGATTTGCGCTACGCGCTGCGCACGCTGGCAAAGAATCCGGCATTCGCAAGTATTGCCATTGTTGTGATCGCACTGGGCATCGGCGCGAATACCGCGATCTTTAGCGTCGTCAACGCCGTCCTGCTACGGCCGCTTCCCTTCAAAAATCCCGAACAACTGATGATGGTGTGGGAAAATGCCACACACCTTGGTTTTCCGAAAAATACTCCGTCGCCACCTGACTTTCTCGACTGGCAGAGGCAGAACACCGTCTTCACCGGAATGGCAGCGATGGCCGAGCGCAGCTTCAATCTGACGGGCGTCGGTGAACCTGAACGGCTCGATGGGCGACGTGTTTCCGCAAATCTCTTCGACTTGTTAGGCGTCCCCGCGCTGCTTGGGCGCACCTTCGTGCCGGATGACGACCGGTCTGGAGCACATGTTGTGCTCCTGAGCCACTCGCTGTGGCAGCGCCGCTTCGGTTCGGACCCGAGCGTCATTGGCCTGTCAGTAACATTGAATGGGGAAAGCTACACAGTGATCGGCGTCATGCCGCGCTCGGTGCACCTACCGGCGTACGGCACCTGGCAAGACAAGCTGTGGGTACCCATCGCGTTTACCAACGAGGAAGTGACAGAGCGCGGCAGTCATTTTCTCGATGTAATCGCGCGGATGAAACCTGGCATCGCCCTTAAGCAGGCCCAAGCTGAGATGGAAACTATTGCCGCGCGCCTTGCCAAACAATATCCAAGGTCCAATACGCGGATCGGCGCGACCGTCACGCCGTTGCACGAGGAAATAGTCGGCGACATCAAACCCGCGTTGCTCATCCTGCTCGGCGCGGTCGGTTTTGTTCTTCTCATTGCCTGCGCAAATGTTGCCAATTTGCTGCTAGCTCGCGCTGCGGCGCGAGAAAAAGAGATCGCGTTGCGACTTGCGCTGGGTGCAAGCCGCTCCCGCCTGACGCGGCAGTTTTTAACGGAAAGTGTATTGCTCGCATTCCTGGGCGCCGGTCTCGGATTGCTCCTCGCGCTGGCGGGAGTCCGTGTGCTGAAAACATTTGTTCCTTCAATGATTCTGCAGATACAAGCTATCAACATTGACGGCAGGGTGCTCCTATTTACCGCGTCGATCGCTCTGTTGACTGGAATTGTGTTTGGGCTCGCGCCGGCGATGCATGCATTGGATTCCAATCTGAACGATTCGTTGAAAGAAGGCGGCCGCGATCCTGCCGTGAGTCGCAAGGGAAATCAGCTCCGCGGTTTGCTTGTAATCGGCGAAGTCGCCGTCTCGTTCATACTTCTCATCGGCGCTGGATTGCTCATCAACAGTTTTCTGCACTTACGAAATCTTGATCCCGGATTTCGCACGGATCATCTGCTAACCATGAAAGTAGACCTGTCGGAGCTGAAGTACCCGGACGGGCAACGGCGCTCGGTATTTTTTGATGAGGCGTTGCGTCATATCCGTGCCCTGCCCGGCGTGCAATCAGTAGCTGTCGCAGGTAACCTGCCGTTCACTTATAATGGTGATTCGGCGAGTATTGCTGTGGAAGGCATTCCCGATCCTCCGCCGGATCAGTGGCCGGATGTAATCTACCGTGCAATTGGGCCAGGTTATTTCAGCACAATGGGAATTCCAGTGATTCGCGGCCGCGACTTCACAGATCAAGACAAGGCAGATTCGAAAAAAGTCGTCGTGATCAGCGAGAAAACCGCGCAGCACTACTGGCCCGGACAGGATCCGATAGGGAAACGTCTGAAGACAGGTGCGACCACGTCGCATGCACCCTGGCGGGAAGTGATCGGCGTGGTAAAAGATGTCCGGCAAAACGACTTCATCGCGCAACCCAAAATGCAAATGTATTTCGATTATCGGCAGCTGAAGGATCCGGCAGCGAACGCACTGGTCGTGCGGACGAGCGTGGAACCGATGAGTCTCGCCACCTCAGTTCGCGATGCGATATGGGACGTGGACAAGGACCAACCCGTCGCCGACATCGACACGATGGACCACATTGTGTCAGAGGCGATCGCCAGGCAGCGGTTTAGTATGCTCTTGTTAGGCAGTTTTGCCACTTTGGCATTAGGTCTCGCTGCCGTGGGAATTTATGGGGTGATGAGTTACTCCGTCGCGCAGCGCACGCATGAGATAGGCATTCGTATGGCGCTTGGCGCGAGACGGACCGATGTATTGCAAATGACCGTGAAACAGGGACTCAGACTAGTGGGCATAGGTATGCTGGTCGGATTAGTGGCGGCGTTCCTTCTGACGCGTGTAATGGCAAGTCTTCTGTATGGGATCAGCGCGACAGATCCAATCACGTTCCTCGGGATCTCACTGGTGCTGCTCGCGGTCGCAATCCTTGCCAGTTACGTTCCAATGCTGGCCATACTCGGCTCAAAGAACGTCCAATGTTCACTGGGTTACTGCGGTTTAGTCTGCGTAGCCGGAAGCATTTCGATTAATTCTTTTTGCCTGTTAAGCAGGTAATACGGAATAAACTTCGCGGGCTCATGATCGGATGCGTTATCGAAGTGCTCAATGACGGCGCTGGCCGGCTCATAACATACCTGGCCGGCATGAATGACCTGCATCTTTTGTCCTCTAATCTGAAACCTGATTGTGCCTTCCACGACATAGCTAATTACCGGACAGGGATGCCGATGCAGTCCTGTTATCTGCTTCGGTTGAAGAACGATCTCCCGCACGTCCACGGTCGAGATCGGTTGTGTCCCAATGTCCGCTTTGTACAACTCTTTGCGCACAATCTTTTGCTGTGCTGACACATCAACCGCGGCGAAACCACAATACCGACGGCTAGGATCGATATTTTTCTCATGCACCATCAGATTGCACGAACTCGGCGCCATTGCCATCGACTTCCAACACCCTTGCTCACATCGCTTGCAACGCCGAAATTACGCACCGGCGGCAAATTCACCCGCACGCAATTTATTCAGACGAATCTTAAGGAACATTGAATGGCGGCCAACACCACTCAGTAACAGAAAGACGCAAGACGCGGAGGATACTTATGAATGAGAACCGTCAACCGAACCGTCCGACGTTGGGCGCTGAAGGAGCCGAGGCGCACGAAGCGATTCACGCAGTCGCGCGCTTAGTCGAGGAGCTTCAAGCCGGCTGGGACCAGCACGATGCCGACCTTTCGAACCAGCACTTCGCCGCGGACGTCATGTGGGGTAGCCCGTTCGGTGCAACGGTCCATAACTACAAGGAGCTTCACGCTATCCATGTTCGCTTGAAACAGCAGGGAAAGGGCGGCCTTTCCTCGCGCTTTGAGATCGTGAGGGTTCTTGTGCCCGCTCCCGGACTGGCTGTGGCACAGGTCCGACGCGTAGCGCTCGACTACGACGGACAGCCCATAAAACCGTCCGACGACCTTACGGGCTCGTTCTCAGAGATGGCGCTGTACGTACTGGTACGC
>QHRI01000014.1 GCA_003221375.1 Verrucomicrobiota bacterium | reverse complement strand
CTCACCGATGACAACGAAGCCGAACTCCGGCGTAACGTTCAACGGTTCGAGTCCGGACAGTCTCAGAGTCATGTGAAGCGGGCGTTTCTTTCCACAGCACGCGGTGAGAATTTCTGCGTTAGTTTTGCCAGCGCTCGAATGTGATCCGGCGTTGTGCCGCAGCAACCACCCACCACGTTGAGCCAGCCATTCTCTGCCCATTTCGCGACCTTGGGTGCGAAAGTTTCGGCTGTTTCCGGAAAACCGGTGGGCGAGAGCGGATCCGGCAGACCCGCGTTTGGATATGCACTCATGTAGTATGGTGAAGTACGCGCCAGCTCTTCCACGAACTGCTCCATTTCATCAGGACCCAGCGAGCAGTTCAAACCGAGGATGAGCGGTTGAGCGTGCGCGACGGAGATGAGTGACGCTTCAACGGTTTGGCCGCTCAGGTTGCGCCCGGATTTGTCGATCACAGTGCCTGAGATCATTAACGGTACCTTGCGCCCGGTTTCTTCAAATGCGTCGGTGATTGCGAACAATGCTGCTTTTCCGTTGAGCGTGTCGAAAATCGTTTCGACAATAAGCAGATCGACACCGCCCTCGAGCAGCGCTTTCGCTTCATCGAAGTAAGTTTGGCGAAGTTGATCGAACGAAACGGCGCGAAATGCGGGATCGTTTACGTCAGGTGAAATCGAACCTGCTACGGGCAGGGGTCCCATAGATCCGCCAACAAATCGTTGCTGGCCGGTTTCATTCGCGACGCGATCTGCAGCGCGTCGCGCGATCCTGGCCGCCTCCAAATTAAGCTCATGGACCAGCGCGCGAAGATCGACATCGTCCACTACGCGCTGAAAGAATTCCTGATCTTTGCGACCGCGTGTAGGCTCGCCCTGAAACAAAAAATCGTGCAGGCCTATGGTCGTTCCGCTGAACGTGTTGGTTTCGATGACGTCAGCGCCAGCATCGAGATAAGCCGTGTGAATTTCCTCGACGACATGCGGTAGCGTTAGATTGAGTAATTCCAAGCTGCCCTTAAGGTCTTTGCCCTTCCACTCGCGAAACCGCTTTCCTCGATACTCCGTCTCGGACAGCTTATACTGCTGGATCATTGTGCCCATGGCGCCATCGAGAAAGACGATGCGTTCCCGCAGGAGGGCTTCCAAAGGATGCAGTCCGTTTGTTGTCATGATTGTCCGGGAACTAAAGAACGTTTCGCCGGCGAATCAAGGAACAAATTGACGTATCATGATGCGTAGATGTGTTGTGGTCTCCCTGCTCGTGCTCATCCTCGTAATCATAATCGGATGAATCGAGGTTGGTTGAGACTTCGACTGAACAATCACGTAGTCCGAATGATGAATGAATCTCGGTCTTCCCGAAGGCTACTCCGAGGATCTTGTAGGCAGACGGCGCCGGGGCAGAACGCGACTGCAACAACGCGCTTTTCAAGTTTAGAATCGGCAAGTAGATCAAAGGCAATGGAAGCGGTGCAGCTCTTCAAGTCGCTCGACCGCAATCAGCGCAATACATTCCTCGCTTGTTTTCTGGGTTGGGCGCTGGATGCCTTTGATTTTTTCCTGCTCACGTTCGTGATCGTGCCGATGGCACGCGACTTTGGCACGAGCATCGCCGAGCTGAGCTACGCGATCACGCTTACTCTGGCTATGCGCCCGATAGGCGCGTTCATTTTTGGATTGCTCGGCGACCGGTTCGGGCGCCGCATGCCGCTGATGATCGACATCATCTTTTACTCTCTCATGGAGTTGCTCACCGCGTTCTCTCCGAATTACACCTGGCTACTAATCTTCCGAGCGCTTTACGGAATAGGCATGGGCGGAGAATGGGGACTTGGCGCCTCGCTAGCGATGGAAACCCTGCCAACTGCCGCACGGGGATTGTTCTCGGGAATTCTACAGCAAGGTTATGCGTTTGGTTATCTGCTGGCGGCCGTTGTGTATTGGATCGTCTTTCCATTCTTTGGCTGGCGCGGTCTTTTCGTAGCAGGAGCTTTACCTGCATTCCTAGTACTGTACATCCGTGCTCAGGTGCCTGAATCGCCGGTTTGGCTGCGGCAGCAACGCGAGGCGAGTAATTTTTGGAGCGATCTGCTGATTGTACTAAAACGCCACTGGGCTCTCTTTCTTTACGTCATTTTATTGATGACGGCGTTCAACGCCATGTCTCATGGGACCCAGGACATGTATCAAACGTTTCTCGGCGAACAACGTCACTATGGCGTGACGCAGAAGGCTGCGACTGGGATCATTTACGCTGTTGGCGCAATCTGCGGCGGAACAGTGGTTGGTCATCTGTCGCAAAAATGGGGCCGCCGTCGATCGATTATTTTGACTGCCGTATTTGGAATAATCCTCATTCCCCTCTGGGTTTTTCCGCCAGGCTTCGCGCTCCTGGTCATCGGTGGGTTTGCCATGCAATTCATGGTGCAAGGCGCCTGGGGAATTGTTCCTGTGCATTTGAATGAACTATCGCCCGATGCTGTGCGCGGGACGTTCCCAGGAGTTGCGTATCAACTCGGAAACTTATTTGCTGCCAACACCGCGGTTGTTGAAGCCAGGTTGGCTAACCATTTCCGTGATGCGAGCGGGCATCCAGATTATGCAAAGGCGCTCGCCCTTTTTACGCTGGTGGTTTTTCTGGCGTTGATCTTGCTCGCCGCAATCGGGCGTGAAGAGCGCGGAAAAGAATTCTAGCGATGTCCGGTGGACGGCGCGAGGCCCGTGCCGCCGCTGGGAGATTCTGTCTGTGATTGCGATTGCGCTGCCAGCGCCGAAGCGTGGTAAACGCCGGAGCCGAAGCGTTGCTCGACAATTGCTTCCGCGATTCGGTCTGCCAGCAGTTCACGATATTCCCAATCACGTGCCTGACTCCCATCATTGCGATTACTCAAGTACCCGCACTCCACAAGTACTGCCGGACAGGTCGCGAGGCGGAGCACGCGAAAATTAGCCGTATGCACGCCCCCATTTTTAGAGTGGGGGATCGTCATCAGTTTCGCTTGGATACCGTTCGCCAGATCGAATGAAGCGCCCGAATGATAGTACGTTTCAACTCCGTGAACGACGCGGCGACGCGAATCGTTGAAGTGTATGCTGACGAAGATCGCGTTTTTCTGCGCATTTTCGATAGCCACACGGTTGTTCAATTCAATAAAGACATCCGAGTCGCGGGTCATCACAGTTTTTAACTGCGATTCGCGCAGCTTTCGATTCAGACGCTGGGCGACATCGAGGGCAACCATCTTCTCAGGTGGTCCGTAGCGGCGATACGCCCCGCTATCTTTCCCTCCATGTCCGGCATCGACTACGACCGTATTAAAAGTTTTAGTCGTGTTTTTGACCCCGGTAGTCGTAACGGTACTGCAGGCCGCCAGCGAAGCGACAAAAGCGATGGTAACAAGACGAGTGACCTGGCTCGGCATTCTGATCTAATAGCAAAAAATACGCGTTCTACCAAATTTTTCTGCGCCAAGCGTAAACGGTGCAACGTAATTCGCCCAGCGGCTGTCTATTGATTGCAGTTGCAAAAAGCACTTGTGTTTTGTGCTGGCGTGCTTAATCCCTTTACTTCTTTTATGATAATCCGATTTGCGATCCTCCCACTGTTTTTGGCGCTCCACCTTTCGATGTGCAAGAAGCAGGAAAGTGTTTCTCCGAGTTCGCAGCAGGCGAATGCCTCAGCAACGCCGGCTGTCGCTTCCACACCAGTCGTGGCGGCATCTCCGAAGATTACCAAACCGGTCGTCGATCAAACAGCTCAAGTAATTATTTTTTGCTATCACCGTTTGGTGGACAAGATCCGCTATCCCGGGACCGAGATCACACCTGCCGCGTTTGAAGCGCAGATGAAGGAATTAAAGGACCGCGGCATAACAGTCATTTCAATGCAGGATTTGCTTGCTTGGAAACGCGGCGAAAAGAACATACCGCCCCGATCCGCGGTGGTTACCTTCGATGATGGATGGAAGTCACAATACGAGGTCGCGTGGCCGATCATGAAGAAATACGGCTACCCGTTTACGATGTTCATTTATACGGAAGGCGTGCGCGGTGGTTCGTTAGGCGGGGGCGAGGCGATCACGTGGGAACAGCTTGCCGATATGCGCGACAATGGGGTTGACATTGAGGGACACTCCGCGACTCATCAGGACTTGCGCGAGGGCCATACCATAACCCTCATTGCCGGCGGAAAGAGGAGCCGAACGAAAGTGACCGGACCTCAATACGAGCAATGGATGCAAAACGAAGTGGTCGGCTCCAAGCAACTCCTCGAGCAGCGCCTGGGCATCAAAGTGAATTGCTTTGCCGTGCCTTTCGGAAATTACAACGAACACGTTAAGGAGATCGCCCGAAATTCCGGTTACGAGGCGATGTTTACCGTTTACGGTCAGCCTATCACTTTTACGTCGTCGATGGATTCAATTGGTCGTTACGCGATCGAAGCGAACAAACCCAAGGTATTTGAGGATGCTGTGAAAATGATCGCGACCTCCACCGGAGGAGGAGCGGCGGTGGCCGAAGTTGGCGCAAAGGATCTTGCGACTCAGCCGGCTGACGGCGAAACCGTGCGCACGGCGCTTCCCTTGATAAAAGCTAACCTCAGCGCGGTCGGTCAGATCGAACCGGGCAGCGTGCAAATGCGTGTGAGCGGTCTCGGTGTTGTTCCTGCGAATTATGATCCGAAATCCGGCACGGTGTCGTACCAAGTGACGCAAAAGTTGCACGAGAAATCGTGCGGCGTGATCATCAGTGCGAAGTCACAGGGGAAAAAAGTGGAAGCACATTGGACTTTCGGAATCGAAGAGGGCGCGGCAGGAGGCGCCTCGCCGGTACCGCCGCCCAAGAAATAAGTGGGTGATGGAAGGTGGAACGCGTTGTCCTCAACGCATTGCTAAAAGTCCGTCTTCGGCGCCAATTTTTGCCATCGTCTTCGGAGAATCCGATCCAGCGTCTAGATAGTCATGTTTACCGATCTCTCTGACAAACTTCAGGACATCTTCAAAGAGTTACGTGGTCACGGTACGATCAACGAGTCGAACATCGATGCCGCGTTGCGGCAGGTGCGTCTCGCTTTGCTCGAAGCCGACGTCGACTTTCAGGTCGCCAAAAAATTCATTGCCCGCGTTAAAGAAAAAGCGCTTGGCGAAACCGTTCTTCGCAGCATTACGCCTGGTCAGCAGATCGTAAAAATTTTCCACGACGAATTAACCGCGTTGCTCGGAGGCGACGCCGCGCCGGTTAACCTCGGCGATTCAGGTCGTATTTTGATTGTCGGTCTGAATGGGTCAGGTAAAACAACTTCCTCTGCCAAACTGGCGCGTCTTCTGAAAAAGCAGGGTCGCGCGCCCGTGTTGGTTGCATGCGATTTGCAGAGGCCAGCGGCGATTGAACAACTGGCAACACTGGGAAGACAAATCGAGGTCCCGGTATTCACTCCGGACCCAGCCGAGAAGAATGTGGAGCGCGCTGTTGCTGCTGTGCTCGCGCAGTCCGGAGGGCAGAATTCTCGCGATGCCAGCGGTGCTCCCGGGTTCACTGGAGCTGGCCACTCCGTCGAAATCTTCGATACAGCGGGTCGCCAGGAAATCGACGAAGCGCTGATTCAAGAGCTGAAACGGTTGAAAGAATTCTTAAATCCGCAGGAAACCTTACTGGTAGTTGATGCCGCGACGGGACAACAGGCAGTCAGCGTTGCATCCCGTTTTAACGAAGCTCTATCGATTACAGGAATCATTTTGACGAAACTTGACGGAGACGCGCGTGGCGGTGCGGCGTTGTCGATGCGCGAAGTGACGCGGCAGCCAATCAAGTTTACCGGAACCGGTGAAAAACTCGATCAGTTTGAAGTCTTTGTTCCGGAACGGCTCGCGGGCCGGATTCTCGGCATGGGCGACGTTGTTAGTTTGGTCGAAAAAGCGGCGGAAGCGATCGACGAAGAAGAAGCCGCCCGGTTGGAGCGGAAACTGCGCACGGCTTCATTTGATTTCAATGACTTTCTGGCGCAGTTCAAGATGATGCAGCGGATGGGGCCGCTCGAGAATATTCTTGGCATGTTGCCTGGCATGAGTAATGTGCAGGGCCTTTCTGTTGACGAGAAGCAGCTTAAGCGCACGGAAGCAATCGTGCTTTCGATGACGAATGAAGAGCGGACGCGCCCCGGCATTTTAAATGCGCGGCGGCGTCAGCGAATCGCACGCGGCAGCGGTTGCACGGTCACGGAGGTGAACGACTTGCTACGACGCTTTGATCAGATGCGGAAGATGATGAAAAGCACGGGCAAAATGAAAAAAATGATGGCGCAACTGGCGCGAATGAGAAGTTAACATGGCAGTTTCAATCAGATTACGCAGAGAGGGAACGAAGAATCGCCCCTACTACAAAGTGGTAGTGGCCGATAAGCGCAGTCCGCGCGATGGAAAATTTATCGAAACGATTGGCACGTACGACCCAAAGAAACCCGATCATAATAGTACGTTGAACATCGATCGAGTCGAATACTGGATCAGCAAGGGCGCACAGCCATCCGATACGGTGCGCAGTTTGATCAAGACGAATAGGAAAGCGACAGCAACTGCGGAACCGGCTTCCAAAGCGGAGCAAACAGAGCAGCAATCGGTCCAGGAACCCTCACCACCTCCGGCGCCTCCGACCGAAAGCGCGAGCTAGCATCGGCCAGTTTGTTCAAGTACGGTTGGCTTCTGCGAGCCGTCACTGATGATATGGCCCTCTGAGAAGCACAGATTGCCGGAGCGATGCAATCTCGGATTAGCGAGAATTCGTGTTTATTCATGGTCACACGTCGCGCCGTAACTATTGTGCGAAGTCGGATTCGCAGTTAGTCTTTCTGGCGCATGAGAGAGTTTCTCGAGTTTGTCATTCGCCAGTTGATCGAATTTCCCGACGACATGGTACTGACGGAAATTCCAAACGGCAGAACAACTGTCTTTAAGCTGCAACTTCGACGGGGGGACGTCGGTCGCGTGATTGGCCGCGGCGGCCAGACCGTTCAGGCTATTCGCGCCTTGCTCGCCAGTTCGGCGGCGCGCCATGGCCAACGGGCGATCCTCGAGATCGTCGAGTAGATTTCCATCTCCGATTGGACGTTGGCCGCAGGCCGTTCGAGGTTCCTTCTCGAGTGAAGATCGACATCCTGACGCTGTTTCCCGATATCTGCCGGGCGCCTCTTGGCGAAAGCATCATGAAGCGCGCCCAGGAAAATGGGATTGTCGATCTTCAAATCCATAATTTGCGAGAGTGGGCGACTGATAAGCATCACATCGTGGACGATGCACCGTTCGGCGGCGGCCAGGGAATGGTGATGAAGCCGGAGCC
>QHRI01000383.1 GCA_003221375.1 Verrucomicrobiota bacterium | reverse complement strand
CGGCAATGTCGATTCTACTTTTTCGGATTGCGGCTGCGCTTTGTTTTCTTGCTGTCGCACTGGGCGCTTTCGGGGCGCACAGCCTCAAGCAATTACTCGAAACGCACGGGATGCTCGATGTCTGGAACAAGGCGGTGTTTTATCATTTCATTCACGCGCTTGCGCTCCTGGTTCTTGCGCTTTATGGCGCTGCCAATCGCAGCGCATGGTGGTTGCTCTTTGCCGGTATTCTCATTTTTAGCGGCAGTTTGTATCTCATGGCGCTCATCAATCTTCGCTGGCTTGGAGCAATCACGCCGATCGGCGGTCTTTGTTTTCTTGCAGGCTGGGAGTGGCTGGTGATCGTGCCAGGAAAATAACTGAAGCGGCAGACGTGTCGGCTCTGTAATTGACCAGTTGTTACAGACGACACGCCTGCCACTCCGAGGGAAGTAGCCGTGTTCGCTTTTTCCGCAGTTTGAACAAAGGCGGCGACAAGGTTAGGAGCGCTTGTTTCAGCACGCTGCTTTCTGATATACTACCGGCTCGATGTTTAACGCAGTGTCGGAGGCAGAGCGAGATGCGATCACGGCGATCGTATTCATCGGAACATTTTTTGTAGCGCTTGGTGTGGGCCGCTTCTTGAAGCGCCGCGCGGGAGTGCGTCTTGGTCTGCTGTTCCGGCTTTTTTGCCTGATCCTCGCATTCTACGCCGCGATTAGCGTTTACGGTGTTCACGCGCCCTGGCGAAGGCATGTTGGGGCAGCAGCGATCTTGTTGAGCACGGCGCTGGTCGTTGCACTCGTAAATCGGTACGTTTGGGATTTCTATTTCGAAAAGAAACGGCAGACGCCAATCCCACATTTTCTCCGTGAAGTTGTCGGTGGAATCATTTTCCTGATCGTGCTGCTGTTGGTCCTGAGCTACGGCTATCATGCCGAAGCTCAGTTAAAAGGACTGCTCGCGGGTTCCGGAGTCATCGCAATCATTCTCGGCTTTGCCGGGCAAAATCTCTTCGCCGGCATTATCGGAGGCGTATCGATCCAGATTAATCGCCCCTACAAAGTTGGCGACTGGTTACAGGTCGGCGAGCGCTTTGCCGAGGTGATGGAGATCAACTGGCGTTCGACGCGATTGCGCACCAACGACGCCATTTACCTCGACATCCCCAACAATGAAATGGTGAGCCACACCATCGTTAACCTTCACTATCCAACGGAGGTCCATGCGATGCGGATTCGTGTTGGAGTTGAGTACAAGAACCCGCCAAATCGCGTGAAAGATGCGCTGGTCCGAGCAGCATCGACTGCGGAGGGCGTCCTGGCGGAACCGAAGGTCAGGGTGTTTCTGGTCGACTTTTCCGATTTCGCTGTGATGTACGAGATTAAGTACTACATGGGCAATCACGCCAGAATCAACGAGATCAACGATGCAGTGCGCACCAATGTCTGGTATGAGCTCAAACGCCAGGGAATCACCATCCCCTTCCCGATTCGTACGTTGCAGGTCGAGCGCAAAACACCGCCACGAGTACAGGAAGAACAAGCAGAAGCGCGGACCATTTTGCGCGACGAAGCTTTGTTCGAATGCTTGTCGGACGAGCAAATCGACGGCCTTGTGCGGCAATCTCGGGTCAGCCATTTTGGTCGGGGTGAGCGTGTGATTCGAGAAGGCGCCGAGGGCGAATCGATGTTTGTTTTGTTGAGCGGCGCAGCAGAAGTGTCGATTTCCAAAAATGGCACTTCAATTGCCGTGGCTACCTTGAAGGCGCCTGATTGTTTCGGCGAAATGTCTCTTCTCACCGGCGAACGTCGGACAGCAACGGTGCGCGCGGAGACTGATTGCCAGGTGATGGAGATTGGCAAACCTGTCATGGCGGAGCTACTCCGGGCTTCGCCTGATTGTCTGGAACGGCTCAGCGAGTTGCTCGCCAAACGAAAAATGGAAACCGAAGGTTTGCTGAAAGAGGCCGTTTCCCACACCCAGACCGCGAGAAAAGAACGCGAATATAGAGACACGTTCCTGCACCGTTTGCGGACTTTTTTCGAATTGTAGGAAATCAGCCAGCTGGCGGGCTAAAAAGCGCATTGTAGGGGAGGCGCTCCGCCCGCCAAACTTCGCTCTACGTCCGGGAAATCCCTTCCAGACTGGCCTGGTC